>MEFT01000087.1:1202-7946 GCA_001725215.1 Clostridium sp. SCN 57-10 | reverse complement strand
CGAAACGAACCAAAGTGTTCTTGACGACAGAGTACTCGACGCCTGCCTCTCTCAGCGAGGCGCGCAGCTTGGTATCGGCCTCAACGGTGATGCCCTTGTAGTCAACAAAGACACCTGCGTTGGCGTTCTTCAGCTTCTCAGCGAGCTCAGCTACGACGGCTTGCTTCTGGGAAAGAACGTTTGCGTTAGGCATTTGCGTTTCACCTCCGAAAGAAATCTTGTCTTTGCGATGCAAAGACTGCGGTGGAAGTATTGCTTCCAATCAAAAGCGCCTTCATGCCGAACGACATGAAGGCGCAAAAGCAGTAAAGCTCTAAACGCACCCTCGGCAGGACGACCGTGTCGTTTACGCAATGCTCCTGCTGTCTTCGGAATGACAAAAATATTATATCAGCAAACCGGATGGCTTGTCAATATATTTGTGGGTGCGCGAGGGACATTAGATGCCGAGCTTGGCCGGGTTAATCTTCACGCCGGGGCCCATCGTCGAAGCGATGACGCACGAGCGGACATACTGACCCTTCGCAGCGGCGGGCTTTGCCTTGATGATGGCGCCCATCAGCGTATCGAAGTTCTCCATCAGCTTCTCGTTACCGAACGAGACCTTGCCGAGCGGGCAGTGAATGATGTTGGTCTTATCGAGACGATACTCAATACGACCGGCCTTCGAATCGGTGATGGCCTTGGTGACATCCATGGTGACGGTGCCGGCCTTGGGGTTCGGCATGAGACCCTTAGGTCCGAGCACGCGGCCCAGACGGCCGACGAGACCCATCATGTCGGGCGTGGCAATGACGACTTCGAAATCGAAGAAGTTTTCGCCCGTGATCTTCTGCACGAGATCTTCCGCACCGACATAGTCAGCGCCGGCGGCCTCGGCTTCCTTGGCCTTGTCGCCCTTGGCGAACACAAGCACGCGGATCTTCTTGCCCGTTCCGTGGGGAAGAACAACGGCGCCGCGGACCTGCTGGTCTGCGTGGCGGCTGTCAACGCCCAGCTTCACGTGGATTTCAACGGTTTCATCAAACTTGGCTTTCGCCGTTTTAAGCATGGTCTCGAACGCATCCGACGGATCGTGCAGGGTAGCGCGATCGTAGAGCTTCGTACTGTCTGTATATTTTTTACCTTTGTGCACTACTATTTCCTCCTATAAGTGGTTTTTCGGAATAATCCTCCCACCAAGCGGCGTCAATGCCGCGGGTAAACCTTACTCCTGAACGGTAACGCCCATGCTGCGGGCGGTGCCGGCGATCATGCTCATAGCTGCCTCGACGCTTGCCGCGTTGAGGTCAGGCATCTTAAGCTCGGCAATCTTGCGAAGATCCTCGCGCGAAAGCTGGGCGACCTTCTGCTTGTTGGGAACGCCCGAGCCGCTGGGAATCTTGCAGGCCTTCTTAATCAGAACAGCCGCAGGCGGAGTCTTGGTGATAAACGAGAAGGAACGGTCGGCGTAAACGGTGATGACGACGGGGATGATGAGATCGCCCTCATTCTTGGTTCTCTCGTTAAACTCCTTGGTAAACGCCATAATGTTAACGCCGTGCTGACCGAGCGCAGGGCCGACCGGGGGAGCCGGGGTTGCCTTGCCTGCGGGAATCTGAAGCTTAACAAATCCTACTACTTTTTGTGCCACTTGCGTTGCACCTCCTTGAAGAAATGTGGTAAAATTGGGCTTTTAACCCTCCCACTCCAAAGCACCCGCTTTGGGTGTAACATGCACGGGAAAACCCGTGACAATCGAATTTGGGGCGACTATTGGCCCATGGACGCAACCTGATTGAACTTGAGCTCAACTGGCGTTTCGCGCCCGAACATTGAGACGGCGACGCGCACCGTCCCGGCAGAGGCATTGATCTCCTCTACAACACCGACAAAGCCCTCAAGCGGACCGTCGATGACCTTTACGCTGTCTCCAACCGCATAGGAAAGGCGCAGCTCGCGCTTTTCCATGCCAAGCGCCGCGACTTCGTCATCGGTAAGGGGCACCGGCTTGGAGCCGGGGCCAACAAAGCTCGTAACGCCGCGGGTGTTGCGCACCACATACCAGCTTTCGTCCGTCATAATCATCTTGACGAGAACGTAGCCGGGGAACATTTTGCGCTCTACATCCTTGGGTCCGTTGTCGCGAATCTCGGTTACCGTTTCCATAGGCACGCGGATGTCGAGACAAAGCTCTTCGAGCTTGCGGTTCTCCACGGTTTTTTGGATGGTCGCGGCTACTTTATTTTCGTAGCCCGAGTACGTGTGTACCACATACCATTTTGCTGCTTCCGACATAATCACGCTCCTGAAAGGCCGTTAAAACAGGCTGACAAACAGATCGCGGACAAAGCCGAAGGAAGCATCCAGAACGGCGACGAAGACCGCGACGATGAGAACCGAAACGATGACGATGATCGTGTTGTTGACAACCTGCTTGCTCGTCGGCCAAATAACCTTTTTGGCTTCGCTGCGCAGGTCGCGCACCCATTTAGCGATCTTTTTGCCGGCACGCGCGAAGAAATTCTGCTTCTTTTCAGGTTTCTTTGCGGGCTTGTCCGTCTTTTTGGCAGTAACCTGCGTATTCTGCGCGGCAGATACCTCGGGGGTTTCCTCAGCCTCTGCTACTTCGAGGTTCTTGTTTTCCATTTCGTCCATTGAGCGGCACCTCACTTTCCACTAAATTACTTCGTTTCTCTGTGCGAGGTGTGCTTTTTGCAAAAACGGCAGTATTTGTTCATCTCGAGGCGTTCGGGGGTAGTTTTCTTGTTTTTCGTTGTGTCATAATTGCGCTGCTTGCACTCAGTACATGCCAATGTTACCTTAACGCGCATGTTTCGGCACCTCCTTTAAATAATTGCCTCCCTTGACAGGACGCGAGCCCGCTCGCACCTCACCGGCTCCCGAAGCCGGAACGGTGCGGAAGAAATCGTTCGGAGCCGCAACTTATTGCCATTTGGGCAATAAAAAAAGACCCTGACAGGTGTAATTAATATATCACACAATCAAGACAAGGTCAACACATTTTCATGATGTTTTCTAGAAAATACGAACTTTTGCCGCGATAATACCCTCAAAACAATTGAAGGGCAGCAGGCGATGCGATTACACCGCGTGCAAAGCGCAAAAATCATTCGTAATTGCGCCATTTTACGGTGCAGAGCACATTAGCTTTATAGTATAATAACTATATCACAAAACATCATGCACTGCAAGAGGTGTTATATGAAGAACGAGATTGCGCGGCTGACGCGCGGATGCGCCCATGAGGGGCTTTTGCCGCGCGACGAGCACGGAAACAAAGGAAGCTTTGGCAGGCTGCTCTGCGTATGCGGCAGCGTGGCTATGCCGGGCGCCGCGGTACTCTGCGCCTCCGCCGCGCTGCGCTGCGGCGTGGGGCTTGTGCGGGTTGCACTGCCGCGTGAATGCATCGCGGGCGTCGTACAGCGTGCGCCGGAGGCAATGTTTGCCCCGCTTTTGCCGAACGAAGACGGCGCTTCCGCCGCGTGCAACGCGCCGCTCGTCTCGGAGGGCTGCGCCTGGGCAAGCGCCGTATTGTGCGGCTGCGGGCTGAGCGCGTGCGGCGATACGCGCACACTGCTGCTCGCCGTGCTCGACAATGAACGCCCTATCGTGCTCGATGCCGATGCTCTCAACCTGTTGGCGCGCGAACCCGAGCTGCTTACCTGCGTGCGCGGTGCGATACTCACGCCGCACCTCGGCGAATTTGCGCGTCTGACGGGGCTTTCGGTCACGCAGATTCGTCAAAGCCGCGCGCAGGCGGCGCAAAGCTTTGCGGTGCGCCACGGCGTTACGCTGGTGTTGAAAGACAGCGACACGGTCGTCGCTTCGCCGGAGGGTGAGCTTTGGCTCTACGAGGGGCGCAACAGCGGGCTTGCAAAGGGCGGAAGTGGTGATGTGCTCGCCGGCGTCATCGCGTCGCTGTTGGCGCAAGGTGTGCCCGGTGCGCGCGCTGCGGCGGCGGGCGTATGGCTGCACGGCGCTGCGGGGCGCATTGCCTGCGACAAGCTGGGCGAGCACGGCATGCTGCCGCACGATGTAATCGAAGCACTGCCGCAGGCAATTCTGGAGGTTCTCGCATAAACATGCCGCCCGCGCCGACAATAAGCGCGGGGTGGTAGAAACATGAAGCAGAAGGGAAAATACATCGTTTCGGGCGCGCTGGCAGGCGTGCTCAACGGTTTTCTCGGCGCGGGTGGCGGCGCGCTGCTCGTGCCGCTTTTTACCTCGTGGATCGGCATGGAAACAGCGCAGGCGTTCCCGTCTGCGCTGTTTGTCATGCTGCCTGCAACGCTGGTATCGCTCGCCGTCTATCTGTTCACGGGGCGGTTTGAATACGGGGCACTGCTGCCCTATCTGCTGGGTGGCGTAGTGGGCGGCATCCTGTCCGGTGTGCTGTATGACAAGCTGCCGCAACGCACGCTGCGCGCCATGTTCGGCGCACTTTTACTGTTTGCAGGGGCTAAGGCGGTGTTTGGATGGTAGCCTTTCTTGTGGCCGCTGCAACAGGCGTGCTGACCGGAGCAGGCATCGGCGGCGGGACGCTGCTGCTTCTCTACCTGACGGGCGTGCAGGGCATCGCCCAGGGTGCGGCGCAGGGCATCAATCTTTCGTATTATCTTGCGACGGCGGCGCCCGCGCTTATCGGGCACATCCGTAAAAAACGTGTTGCGATTAAAACGGTTTTGCCCTCGCTGTTTGCAGCGCTTGTCGGCGCGGGGGCGGGTGCGGCACTGTCCGCAGTCATAGATGCCGATCTGTTGCGGCGCCTGTTCGGCGCACTGTGGATTGCAATCGGCGCGCGCGAACTGTGGAAGGCTTTCCAAAAGCGATGAACTATGCTACAATCGGCACGAGAGGGGTGCTGAAAGCATGAAAAAGCAAGCGGAACAGCTGCTGCTGCGTGAGGAACTGAAAAACTGGTATATGCTGCTGCGGCTGCGGCAAGGATATATTGATGAATGTGAGATAGACGGCGGCTCGGTGCGCCTGCACGACCGCGAGACGGATAAATATCTGTATGCGGTGAAGGATTTTGACGCGTTTTGTCGCCTATATGCGCAGGTACGCGACCGAGAGGGACTGCTGCTCTCGCTTGTGACTGACGACCGTTTTTTGGCCGACATTCCCGCGCATGACGCCACGCTGCAGGCAGACGCGTTTTATCAGCTGAGAGCCGCAACCGGCGTTGCCGTCAAGCCGGTGGACGGCGTGCGCTTTGTACCAATGGAAATGCGGCACGCGGATTGGATTTTGTCGGTCTACGAGCATCCCGAGCTGTCGCGCGAGATGATCGCCGAGCGTTCCTCGCGCGCACCCGCCATCGTGGCGGAGAGAGGCGGAGAGCCGGTCGGGTTTATTATGACACACTGCGATGCCGAACTGGGCCCCGCCTTTGTCGATCCGCGTATACGCGGCGCGGGGCTTGCCACGCAGCTTTACGCGCGCATTATGGAGGCGCTGACAGAGCGCGGTATACAGCCCGCCGTGTTCACGACGGAGCAAAACGAGCGCTCGCGCCGCTGGCTGACGCATCTCGGCTGCGAGTCCGCGCCGTCCCGCGTGATTTGGTTCTGGCGTCCGTAAAGACAGAAAGCTGAGTGTCGCTTAGGCAACACTCAGCTTTATTGCATGTTTACATTTTTATCGTCTGCCGCCGGGGCCGACGTATTCTGCATCGCCAAACCCCAGGATGAGGAAGCAAATGCCGGAGAACAGCACGGTCATAATCTGGAACAGCGTGCTGCGCCCAAACGCCTGTGCAATTTTGACAAGCACGGCGATGCCCGCAAAGAAATTGACGATGGGAATGAGCAAAAAGAGCATCGCCCAACCGGTGCCAAATGCCATGTCAAACAGACAGTATACGTTATAAATGGGAACAAGCGTAGCCCAGCCGGGCTTACCCGCTTTTTCAAACATTCTCCATTGTCCGATGATGATGAGCACAAGCATCGCCAGAGAAAACATGCCGCCCAACGAACCCATGCCACCCCAGATGGCATTGCGATAAAAGTCAGTCATACCATACCTCCGTTCCTGATACCATCATATCGCCTGCGGCATAAAGTGTCAAATAAAATCTCTTTCTCAGAGAACGGCCCGAATGAGGAGGACGCCATGCAGCTTATCTTTCATAACCCAGGCTTTTCTTACAGCGTCGACAGTATTTTAGAATTTCAGCGTGAAGGGCAGAGCGACTGGTGGCGCGACTCGCTCTTTGCCTTTTATCCGCAGCTAAATCGCGCGGCGTATGACGCGCTGCCGCCCCATGCGCGCGCTGACTATCTGCGGCGCGGTCTGCTGCCGGTGTATGACGAACAACAGCTTGCGCGCAAGATAGAGGCGTATGACGCGCACTGGTGCGCACACCGCGCGCAGGTCGAAGCGGCGCTGGGCGACGCGTTCGGCGATATGCCGTCCAGCGGCTGGGCGATGTGCGTGCCAACATCACGCTTAATCCGATTTGCCCGCGCTATCTCACGAGCACGAGCTTTGATGTGTTCTACCTCAACAGCGAGCGCGGCGCGCTCGGCATCGCGCTGCACGAAATCGTTCATTTTCTATGGTTTTCCGTTTGGCATGAGCATTTCGGTGACAGAGAGGAAGAGTATGAAATGCCTCATCTCAAATGGGTGCTCAGCGAAATGGTCGTCGAACCCATCATGCGCGACGAGCGGCTGCGCTCAATCAATCCCTACTTTGAGGACGGCTGCGTCTATGCGTGTTTTTATGATATGAAGG
>MEFT01000087.1:0-1123 GCA_001725215.1 Clostridium sp. SCN 57-10 | reverse complement strand
CGTCGATGATCGAATTTATGGAGCAAAGCCTTGCCTTCTGCCATTTGCACGAGGAGGAAATCCGCGCGCAGATGAAGTGACGAAAACGTCGTTTTTTGCTGTTGCGCCGCGTCGATTTGTGATACAATACAAGCACCAAATCCGCAGGAGGATACAACATGATTTTGTCCGGCAAAGAAATTCAAAAGCACATCGGCAAAGAGATTATGATCGAGCCGTTTGACGCGCGGCGCGTTAATCCGAACAGCTACAATCTTTCGCTGCACCGCGAGCTGCTCGTCTATGAAGACAACACGCTCGACATGAAAAAACCCAACGCTACGCGCCTGATCGAAATACCGGAGAGCGGCCTGCTGCTCGAGCCGAACAGGCTTTATTTGGGGCGCACCAACGAGTTTACCAAGACAGACGGCTATATCCCCATGCTGGAGGGGCGCTCGTCGGTCGGCCGTCTCGGCATGTTTATCCATGTGACGGCAGGTTTCGGCGACGTCGGCTTTGCGGGTTACTGGACGCTTGAAATCTTCTGCGTGCAGCCCATCATCATCTACCCTGATGTGGAGATCTGCCAGATTTATTACCACACGATCGACGGAGAATACGAGCCGTATTGCAGCGGCAAATACCAGAACAATTCGGGTATTCAGCCGAGTCTTCTCTACCGCGACTTTGAGAAAAAGGCGGAATAGCTATGTCACTCCATACATACCGCGACGAGGCGGGCGCATTTTTGGCCTCTATGGGCGCGCAAGGCGAGGGAGACGCGCAAAAGCTCGCGTGGCTCGAGGAAGAATTCGCGCTTCTTCGGGAGGCGTCCGCCGTTGGCAACGACGCCCGCATGCGGCACCAGATTTATGATATGCTCTTTCTGCTGTTTGAATTGGCGGCGGAGCATGATTTCGATTTGGATGAGGAATGGCGCGTGGGCGCCGCACGCAAGCAAGAGAAATATTTAAAAAAATAGGCGGGCGTTCCCGTCGATGCAAAACAGCCTGCGGAATGACATTCCGCAGGCTGCTGCTTTGTCCGTAAAAAGCCCGCAGGGCTTAATCCATTCGTTTATTCGGCGACATGCGCGCCGAATAAACTTCCCAATTGACCTCGGGGGGATAGTGAGCCGCAG
>MEFT01000086.1 GCA_001725215.1 Clostridium sp. SCN 57-10 | reverse complement strand
GGCGAGCTGCCGCGCCTTGACGAGAGCGAGGAAATCAACGCCTGCTCCATCCGCATCGACGCCGAGTTTGACGGCGCGCGCGAGCCGTGGCTGCTCATGTTTAAAAACGAGACGCATAACCACCCCACCGAAATCGAGCCGTTCGGCGGTGCGGCGACCTGCCTGGGCGGCGCGATTCGCGACCCCCTTTCGGGGCGCGCCTATGTCTATCAGGCGATGCGCGTGACCGGCGCGGCCGACCCGCGCACCCCGCTTGCCGACACGCTGCCCGGCAAGCTGCCGCAGCGCACCATCTGCCGCAAGGCGGCGGCGGGGTACAGCAGCTACGGCAACCAGATCGGCCTTGCGACCGGACTGGTCGATGAGCTTTACCACCCCGGCTATGTGGCAAAGCGGCTTGAAACGGGCGCCGTCATCGGTGCCGCGCCCGCCGAAAACGTGCGCCGCGAGGCACCCGCGCCGGGCGACCTTGTCATCCTACTCGGCGGACGCACGGGGCGCGACGGCTGCGGCGGCGCGACCGGCTCGTCGAAGAGCCACAGCGAAGAAAGCCTTGCCGCCTGCGGCGCAGAGGTGCAGAAGGGCAACGCGCCCGAGGAGCGCAAGCTGCAGCGGCTGTTCCGCGACCCCGCGGCAACGCTTCTGGTCAAGCGGTGCAACGACTTCGGCGCGGGCGGCGTTTCGGTCGCCGTCGGCGAGCTGGCCGACGGACTTGAAATCGACCTCGACCGCGTGCCCAAAAAATATGACGGACTGGACGGCACAGAGCTTGCCATCTCCGAATCGCAAGAGCGCATGGCTGTCGTCGTCGCGCCGGGCGACGCGGACGCGTTCTGCGCGCTTGCCACGCGCGAGAACCTCGAGACGACGGTCATCGCACGCGTCACCGCCGAGCGGCGTATGCGCATGACGTGGCGCGGCAAGACGATCTGCGACCTGTCGCGCGACTTTCTTGACACCAACGGCGCGCCGCGCAGCACAGACGTTCACGTGACGCCCGACGCACCGCCCGCAGCCGCACCCTGTGCCTGCGGCGACACGCGCGCGCGCGTGCTCGACCTGTGCGCAAGCCTTGCCTGCTGCCTGCGGCGCGGCCTCGGCGCGCGGTTTGACGGCACGATCGGCGCATCCTCCGTGCTGCTGCCGCACGGCGGCAAAAACCAACTGACGCCCGCGCAGGTCATGGCGGCCAAGCTGCCTGTGCTCGGGCGCGAAACGAACACCGCGTCGGTCATGGCATACGGCTTTGACCCCGACGAGATGGCGCGCTCGCCCTATTACGGCGCGCAGGCCTCGGTGCTCGTCAGCATGGCAAAGCTGGTCGCGGCAGGCTGCGACCCCGACGACGTTTACCTCTCCTTTCAGGAGTTTTTCGAAAAGCCGGACAAGGCGCGCCCCGAACGCATCGGCAAGCCGCTTGCCGCGCTGCTCGGCGCGTTTTCGGCGCAGCTCGCCCTTAAAGCGGCCGCCATCGGCGGCAAAGACTCGATGAGCGGCACGTTCGGCGACATCGACGTACCGCCGACGCTCATCTCGTTCGCCGTGTCGGCGCGCGGGGCAGACGGCATCCTCTCGCCCGAGTTCAAGGGCGCGGGGCACCCCGTCGCCTTCTTCCCCGTGCCGCAGGAGGACGGGCAGTCTGACCTTGGCGCCGCCCGCGCGCTGTGGCAGCGCTTCCACGCGCTGTGCGAAAGCGGAAAGGTGCTCAGCGCATGGGCGGTCACGTCGGGCGGCGTGGTCGAGGGCATCTGCAAAATGGCGGTCGGCAACGACGTCGGCTTCACGCTTGCGCCCGGCCTTAACCTCTGCCGTCTGTTTGACAAAAACGCGGGCGGCATCCTGGCCGAGCTGACCGAGGCGTGCGGCGGCGTGCCGCTTGGCATGACGACGGATAACGGCGCGCTGACGCTGGGCGACGCGCGCATTCCGCTTGACGACGTGAAAGCCGCGCTGCTCGGCACGCTGGAAAGCACCTATCCGACGCGCTTTGCCGCACCGGGCGAAGCGCACGCCGTGTCCTATACCGCGCGCGCGCCGCGCCGCGCAAGTGCCCACGCGGGCAAGCCGCTTGCCGTCATCCCCGCCTTCCCGGGCACCAACTGCGAGTATGACACGCTGCGTGCCGTGCGTCTTGCGGGCGGCGAGGGCAAAATCGTGCTTGTGCGCAACCTGACGCCCGACGCGCTCCAGCAAAGCGCGCGCGAGCTGCTCGACGCGCTGTCGCAGGCGCAGATGCTTATTCTGCCGGGCGGCTTTTCAGGCGGCGACGAGCCGGACGGCTCGGGCAAATTCATTCAGGCGTTTTTCCGAAACCCCGCGCTGACCGACGCGGTGCACGAGCTGCTCTACACGCGCGACGGACTCGCCCTCGGCATCTGCAACGGTTTCCAGGCGCTCATCAAGCTGGGGCTTCTGCCGTTCGGCCGCGTGAGCGAGCTTGACGAAACGTGCCCGACGCTGACGTTTAACGCCGTCGGCCGGCATCAGTCGCTTTACGCGTACACGCGTGTTGCGTCGGTCAAGTCTCCGTGGCTGTCGCACTGCGAGGTGGGCGACGTTCACAGTGTCCCGTTTTCGCACGGCGAGGGGCGCTTTATGGCCGACGAGCAAACGGTGCGCCGCTTGCTTGAAAACGGACAAATCGCGCTACAATACTGCGACGCGGCGGGTAATATCTCGATGGACTGCGGCGTAAACCCCAACGGGTCGGTCACGGCGATCGAGGGCATCTGCAGCCCCGATGGACGCGTGCTCGGCAAGATGGGGCATTGCGAGCGGCGCGGCGCGAATGTCGCCAAAAACATCGCGGGCAACAAGTTCCAGCCGCTGTTTGAGGGCGGCGTGGCGTATTTCAAATAATTCCCACATTACTTCCCGCCACGGGGCTGCCGCTTTTGGCAGCCCCGTGGCTTTTTGGTTGACTTCCGCAACGCGCGCCTTTATCATAGATCATGAAGATATTTCCATGCGCATAAGACGAAAGGAGCACTTTATGATACATCTGCGCAAGATCGACGACGATAACATTTGGAAGATCGTCAAGCTTTCCGTTCGCGAGGACCAGAAAAACTTTGTGGCCACCAACACCCAAAGCCTTTTGCAGGCCTATCTCGCGCTGGCAAACCACGAGGTGGCACTGCCCTTCGGCATTTACGACGACGAAACCCCCGTCGGCTTGGCTACGGCTCGTCGGGCGACCCCGACGAGCCGAAGATTACACACGGCAACTACTGCATCTGGCGCTTTATGATCGACGCCGCCCATCAGCGGCGCGGCTTCGGGCGCGCGGCGCTTGCGGCATGTCTTGACTATCTGCGCGGTGCGCCGTGTGGTGCGGCGCGCTTCTGCTGGCTCTCTTACGAGCCGGAAAACACCGTGGCCAAGGCGCTTTACGAATCGGTGGGCTTCCGCGAAAACGGAGAAACGTGCGGTGAAGAAATCGTTTCGGTGCTCGCGCTGTGAGCGCGCGGTTTACCGTCGCCGTCGCGCAGTGCGCCGCAATTGTCGGCGATCTTGAGGGTAACACAGAGCGTGCGCTCGCGCTGCTGACACAGGCGCACGCGCAGGGCGCAGACCTCGTGCTCTTTCCCGAATGCTTTCTCACGGGCTACGCCCCCCTCGCCGCGCATAGCCTCGCGCTGGGCGACGACGACCCTTACCTTCGCCGAGTCTGCGAAAAGGCGCGCACACTATCGGTCGGCGCGGTCGTTACGGCGCTGACGCGCGGCGTACACGCACCGCGCAATACCGCGTTTGTCATCGGGCGAGACGGGCGCGTGCTTATGCGGTATGACAAGGTGCACACCTGCGATTTTTCCGACGAGGCCTGTCTCGAAAGCGGAGAGGGCTTTTTTGTGTGCGACTTTGACGGAGTGCAGCTCGGCGTGATGATCTGCTATGACCGCGAATATCCCGAAAGCGCGCGTGTGCTGATGCTGCAGGGCGCCGAGCTGATTCTCGTGCCCAACGACTGCGGCTCGATGGCACCGCGCGTGCGCGCGCTTTCGACGCGCGCTTACGAAAACATGGCGGGCGTTGTGATGGCAAACCCGCCGGGCGAAAACGCGGGTTGCTCATGTGCCTTTTCCCCCATCTGCTGGGACGAAAACGGGCGATGTGTTGACAATACGCTTCTTCTGGCGGGCGAGCGCGACGATGGTTTGCTGTTTGCGGTGTTCGACCTAGACGCGTTGCGCCGCTACCGCAGCAGCGAGATGATGAGCAACACCTTCCGCAAAACGCGCGCCTATGCGCCGCTGCTCGACGCACGTGTCGCCCCTCCGTTTGTGCGTGAGGGATGCAAGCAGCAAAATTGATTGCTCGGCACATTTTTTCTTTGCGCCGGAAGGCGGTTTGTGATATGCTGTCTTCAGAATTATTCTGCCGGAGGAACAGGCTATGCATCAGGAACTGCTGAACGACGCGCTTGCACACGGTCGCCGCTATCTGCACGAGGGCACCGTAGCATCTTATATCCCGGAGCTGAAAAAAACCGACCCCGAGCTGCTCGGCGTCTGCGTCATCACGACCGACGGAACCTGCTTTGAGGCGGGCGACAGCGGCGTGCTTTTTTCGCTGCAAAGCGTTTGCAAAGTGCTTACGCTGCTTTACGCCATTGAAACGGTGGGCGAGCCCGCCGTGTTTGCGCGTGTCGGCATGGAGCCGACGGGCGACAGCTTTAATTCCATCGTCCGTCTGGAGGATATGCTCGCGGCCAAGCCGTTTAACCCGCTCATCAACGCGGGTGCGATCGCCGTTGCCTCCATTCTGCCAGGCACGTCGGAGGAAGACCGCTTTCAGCGTGTGCTTTCCTATGCGCGCAGACTGCTCGGCAACCCCACGCTTGCCTATTCCGAATCCATCTTCCGCTCGGAGAAGGAGACGGGTCATAAAAACCGCGCGCTCGGCTATATGATGAAAAACAGCGGTATTTTGGAGGGCGACGTGGAAGCGCACCTCGATCTCTATTTTAAGCTCTGCTCGCTGATGGCCACCTGCCGCGACACGGCGCAGCTTGCCGCCATTCTGGCAAACGACGGCTGCGACCCCAAGACGGGTGAAAAGCTGGTTTCGCGCCGCGCGCTGCGCATCACGCGCTCGCTGATGGCCACCTGCGGTATGTATAACTATTCCGGCGAGTTCGCAACGCGCGTCGGTCTGCCAAGTAAAAGCGGTGTGGGCGGTGGCATTTTGTCCGTTGTGCCGCGCATTATGGGCATCGGCGTGTTCGGGCCGGCGCTTGACAAGCGGGGCAACAGCGTCGGCGGCGTGCGCGTGCTGGAATATCTGTCCGACCGTCTTGACCTTAGTATTTTTTAAGTCGGTTTTGCGGGAGGGGTTTAGGTAAAGGCTGCGCGCAATTCGCGCGGGACGAAAATAACGCGCTCCCCGCAGCGGGGAGCGCAGATGTCGTCCTACTCACACGCAATGCGCGCAGTATCTTCAAGCTTTTTAGCAAAAAAGCGCCGCCGTGATACCACGGCGGCGCTCTGTTTTTACATCAGCGGTATTGAACCTCGGCGCGCGGCTTTACCCGATCATGGGCGAACAGAGGATGCACGCAATCGCCACACAAATGATTCCGTAATATGCAAGCACACGTCCTGACAGCTTTTTCATACATATCCCCCTTCCATTGCCGCTTCGGCTTCTATTGTATACAGTATAGCAGTTTACCGTGCGTTTGGCTATTGGTGCCTTGTATGAAATGCACAAAGCCGCGCTGTTGTATCTCACCAGAGAGAGACAGGCAGGCAGGCGAAAAATTCCCTCCTGGCTGCCATTTCTCCGTCTTATTGAACAACAGTAATATGCAATATAAACAAATTTCCGTTTTGGGGTGTTTTTATTGCTTCTGCTCTCTTTTCTTTGTGCTAAAATAACCTTATCAAAAATTGCAGATTGGAGCTCATGATGAACGTAATCGAAGTCATACAGGAGAAGTACTCCTCCCTCACGAAAAAACAGCGCCTTTTGGCCGACTATATGCTGCAAAACCCCGATGCCATGTGCTTTGTGACCCTCAAGGACCTATGCGCCGCGACCAAGGTTTCGGAAATGACCATTTTACATGTCTGCACCGCACTCGGCTATAAAAGCTATAACGAGCTGAAGTATGAGTTTCGTAAATATGTCTCTATCCAAAGTAAGATTGAGGTGCAAAAGCAAAATCTTTACGCAATTGCCGACGTTCCCCACTATGAGCTGAGCGACAAGGCAAACGTAATGGCCGAAATCTGCAAAGAGGAATTTGAGCAGGCCGCGCTGCTCTATGCGAACGTAAAGATTGAGGATCTATTTCACGCCGTGGAAATGCTACTCGACGCGAACAATATCATCCTTTGCGGACGCGGCGTTTCAATGCAGGCGGCGGAGTTCCTTTCCATGCGCCTTGCTACGCTCGGGCTGCCCTCTGTCATCGCCAATACCGAGCAGATTGACAGTGTTCAGGCTGCGCTGCCTTTTTTCAACCGCGGCGTGCTTGTCGTACCTATTTCACTGCCCGACTATTATTTCATGACGACCAAGGTGTGCGAATTTGCGAAAGAGCGCCATGCAAGCATACTCTGCCTGACCGACTCGCTCAAATCGCCTATCGTACCCTTTGGCGACCACGTGCTGCTTGCGCCGTGCGCCACGCGCCTGTATCTCAACACCGTAGCGCCCATGATGGCGCTCATCAACCTGCTAACCTCTGCGCTTAACATTGAAAAAAGCGCCCGCAAGAACAACAAGTTTTCGTCACCGGAGGAATTTTCACGTTTTTTCCTGCGTGAACGTACATAATAAATTATAGTATATACTATAATCTAATTTTTGTTTTGTGTAAACTAACGATATTTTGCGCAAAAAATACACCAATTTCCACAATAATGATTTTATCTATTGAAATCTTTATGGTTATTACTATAATTAATGGTGGATCCCATATTCTGTTCGCCTGCTCCAAATCTACAAACGAAGGGATGTACCACCATGAAAAAGCTTATGGCTCTCCTGCTTGCCGCAGTGCTCTGCCTGTCTTTCACGGCATGCGGCGGCACCACCACCCCGTCGACCACAGCAGCGGCCGGGACCACCGGCGGCGCCACGACGTCAGCCGCACCCGCGCAGCCCCAGAAGGACGCAGACCAGTACATCAACTCCTACCTGACGAGCGAACCGCAGACACTTGACATCAGCCTGCGCTCCGACACCTACTCCTACTCCGTTATGATCAACACAATGGAGGGCCTTGTCCGTCTTGAGCAGAAGGGCGACGAGTATTTCATGGCTCCCGCCGGGGCCGAGTCCTGGGAGAGCAACACGGACGGAACGGTCTGGACCTTCCATCTGCGCCAGAGCACATGGGAAGACGGGCAGCCCGTCACGGCTGAGCAGTATGTCTACTCGCTGCAGCGCAGCGCCAACCCCGACACCGGCTCGCCCAACAGCTTCTTCCTCCAGCCGCTAAAAAACTATGAAGACATCAGCGCCGGCAAGCTGCCCGTGACCGACCTCGGCGTCAAGGCAATTGACGCGAACACGCTTGAAATCGCCCTGAGCGCGCCCACGCCCTCCTTTATCAGCATGATCAACGCGACGATCTACTATCCGCAGCGCGAAGATCTGATCACAACCTGGGGCGAAAAATACGGCTCTGAAGCGCAATATTATATCGCAAACGGCCCCTTCCGCGTCGAAAGCTGGACGCACAACAGCTCGCTTAACCTTGTGAAAAACGAAAAATATTGGGACGCCGCAAACGTATCCCTGTCGAAGGTCAAACTGAGCATCATGACGGACGAGACGACCTTTTACAACGCGTTTGACAGCGGCGAGCTCGACTTCGTGACCGCCGGCTCGGCCGAGTGGCTGCAGAAGTTTGACAACGGCACCAACCAGTATAATAAGTCCGTGCAGGGCAGCAACGTCTATGCGTTCTACAACGCGAAAGACGCTCTCTTCCAAAACGCCAACATCCGCAAGGCCTTCACGCTTTCGATCGATCGCGAGGATCTGAACGAAATGTGCTTTGGTGGCCTGCGCATCCCGACCTACGGCTGGGTTCCCGCCTCGATGGCCGTGGGCGACACGAACTATCGCGAAAAGGCCGGCAACATGATTCAAGAGATGATCGACGAGCTGACCGCGCAGGGCAAGACGCCGAAGGATCTTCTGCTGCAGGGTATGCAGGAGCTTAATCTGGGCAGCGACCCCTCCACGCTTAAGGTTACGTTCTCGCTCGCCGGCACCAGCGAGTGGTTCCGCACGCTGGGCGAATATCTGCAGCAAGTCTATAAAGACCAGCTCGGCATCAACCTTGAGATCAGCTATTCCGAGTGGGGCATCTTCTATGACAACGTGCAGAAGGGCACCTATCAGATCGGCTTCATGAGCTGGGGCGCCTATTACAACGACCCATACGACATGCTCAGCCTCTTTGTGTCAAGCTATGACGCCGTGGAAACCGGCTGGGCGAACGCCGAGTATGACGCGCTCATCAAACAGAGCGGCAGCGAGATGGACGAGGCCAAACGCCTGCAGGAGTATAAAGATGCCGAGACCATCCTCATCAAGGACGACTGCGTCATCTCTCCCCTTGCCACCTTCCAGTCTCATTCGTTTGCCAAGAGCTATGTCCACGGCTTTGACACACTCAGCTTTGCTTCCTCCGGCTTTAAATACGTTTATACCGCCGGCAGATAAGCCGGCACACCGCGGCGCGGGGCGGTTGGCGCTCCGCTCCGCAGTCCATAGCGAAAAGGGGCGGCCGGCACGCCCCTTTTCCTTTGGCCTGCACCACTGATTGATACCCCAGACCGGGGAGGAGGCTATCGTTTGACGAAATATTTTTTCAAGCGCGTGCTCTATATGCTCGTTACGCTTTTGGTCGTCGCGTCCGTCACGTTTTTCCTCATGCGATCGATCCCGGGCGACCCGCTGGCAAGCCTTGCAAAGGCGCTGCCCGAGCAGACGCGCATTAACTTCTATGTAAAATACGGGCTGGACAAGCCGCTTTCCACGCAATATCTCATCTACATGAAAAGCCTGCTACGGGGCGACTTCGGCGAGAGTGTTGTGTATCCGGGGCGGTCGGTGGCCGAAACAATCGCCACCACTTCGCCCGTTTCGGCGGCCATCGGCGCGCCCGCGCTGCTCATCGGCCTTATCATCGGCGTGGCGCTCGGCGTCATTGCGGCGCTCTATAAAAACCGCTGGCCCGACTATGTGGTTATGTTCGTCGCCATCATGGGCGTTACGATTCCCGTGTTCGTGCTTGCGTCGCTCATGCAGTATTTCTTTTCGGTGCGCCTCGGCTGGCTGCCCACCTCGGGCTGGGGCGAGGCAAAGCATATGGTCATTCCCGTGATCGTTCTGTGTTTCGGAACGATTGCGACCTATGCGCGCTATGTCAAGTCGAGCATGCTTGATGTGCTCGGGCAGGATTATGTGCTGACCGCGCAGGCAAAGGGGCTGAGCGAGGGGCAGGTCATTGTACGGCATGTGCTGCGCAACTCACTGCTGCCCGCCATCACCATTCTCGCCGGGCGCATCGTCGGCATTTTTACCGGCGCGTTTCTGATCGAGCGCATGTTCAGCATTCCGGGCATCGGATTTTACTATATCAGCTCGATCAACAACAACGACTATTCCATGACCATGGGCACGACGGTGTTTTACGCCGCCCTTTTCGTTGTGATGCAGCTCATCGTGGATTTCGTTTATGTGCTCGTCGACCCGCGCATCCGCCTTGGCGGAAAAGCATAAGGAGGGCCGGAACATGCAGCCTATCGCAAAAGAAAAATTCGTAATTCTAGGCGTGGCAGAGGGCGAGGCGGCATGGCGAGGAAGTCCTCGGCATAGGGATCGAACGGCACCAGCGACGGCCCGATGATCGGGCGGTTCTCTTTTGAGGAGCTTGACAAGACGGCCCGCAATCAGGCGCCCAATGCCGTGCACTGGTTCGGTACAGACAAGCTGGGGCGCGACTTGTTTACGCGCGTGTGCATCGGCGGCCGCGTTTCGCTCATCATCGGTCTGGTGGGCGCGCTCGTTTCCTCACTCGTCGGCAGCATTTACGGCGGTATCTCCGCCTATGTCGGCGGCGTGGTCGATGATATCATGATGCGCCTTGTGGAAATCATCATCAGCATCCCCTATCTCATCGTCGTCATTCTGCTGTCCGTTGTGTTGCAAAGCAAAAGCCTGTTCACCCTCATCCTCGCGATGACGTTAACCGGCTGGTGCGGCACGGCGCGCCTTGTGCGCGGGCAGGTGCTGCAGCTCAAGGGGCAGGAATATGTGATGGCCGCGCGAGGCCTTGGGGTCAGCCCGCTGCGTATCATTCTGCGGCACATGATTCCCAACACGCTGTCCGTCGTGCTCGTTTCGATCACGTTTGACATTCCGGGCTACATTTTCTCTGAGGCCTTCTTAAGCTACATCGGCCTTGGTGTGCAGTCGCCCAACACAAGCTGGGGCGCGCTTGCCGCGCTGGCGCAGCCCTCGTTTACCTTCTATCCTTACCAATTGTTTTTCCCGGCGGTGATGATCGCGCTGACCATGCTCTCCTTCACGCTGATGGGCGACGGACTGCGTGACGCGCTTGACCCGCGCCTGAGAAAGTAGGAGAACGCCATGGAAGCAATTTTAGACGTCAAAAACCTGCACGTCTCGTTCCACACTTACGCCGGCGAGGTGCGGGCGGTGCGCGGCGTAAGCTTCGAGCTTACGCGCGGCGAAACGCTCGCGTTCGTGGGCGAGTCGGGCTGCGGCAAAACCGTGACGGCGAAAGCCATTCTGCGTCTTATCAAGCCGCCCTTTGCCGAAATCAAAGAAGGCTCGCAAATGCTGTTTCAAGGCGAAGACGTGCTCGCCATGGACCGCAAGCGTCTTCAGGCCTATCGCGGCAACGACGTGGGCATGATTTTTCAAGACCCGATGACCTCCCTGAACCCGCCGATGACGTGCGGCAAGCAGATTATGGAGGCGCTTCAGCTTCACCGCAAGCTGAACAAGGCCGAGGCGCGCGCGGAGGCCATCCGCATGCTGCAAATGGTGCGCATTCCCGACGCGGAGACGCGCGTCGACGCCTATCCCCACCAGCTTTCGGGCGGCATGCGCCAGCGCGTGATGGTCGCCATGGCGCTTTCCTGCTCGCCGAGCATCTTGATTGCCGACGAGCCGACGACGGCGCTTGACGTAACGATTCAGGCGCAGATTTTAGATCTGCTCGCCGAGCTGCAGCAGGAGCTGAACACGGCGATTATCCTCGTGTCGCACGACCTCGGCGTGGTGGCAAGCTTTGCCGACCGCATTCAGGTCATGTACGCCGGGCAGGTCGTCGAGCGCGGCACGGTCGCCGAGCTGTTTGACAACGCGCGCCACCCCTATACCTGGGCGCTGCTCAGCTCGATTCCCAAGCGCGGCGCGGCCACGAAGCAGGAGCTTTACAGCCTGAAGGGCACGCCGCCCGACCTTTTGCTGCCCCTTGAGCATTGCCCGTTCGCCGCGCGCTGCGAATACTGCATGCAGATCTGCCGCGAGCGTATGCCCGACGAAACGGAGCTGAGCGGAACGCACTATGTCTCCTGCTGGCTGATGCACCCCAACGCGCCCAAGGTAAAATCGTTCTACGACCGGGAGGTGGATTGAGATGGCCGAAACTCTCATCGAGGTCAAAGACCTGTGTAAATACTTCCCGGTGGGAAAAAAGCAGCAGCTCAAAGCGGTTGACCATGTGTCCTTCTCGATCGCACGCGGCGAAACGCTCGGCCTGGTCGGCGAATCAGGCTGCGGCAAGACGACCTGCGGGCGCACGCTGCTTCGGTTTTATCAAAGAACGGCGGGCGAGATCCGCTTCCGCGGCGAAGATGTCGGCGCACTGCGCGGCAAAAAGTTGCTCGCCTTTCAGAAAAGCGCGCAAATGATCTTTCAGGACCCCTATTCCTCGCTCGACCCGCGCATGACGATCGGCGAGATCGTGGCGGAGGGCATGGATGTACATTACCGTTACGGCGAAAAGGAAAAAACCGCGCGCGTACGCGAGCTGCTCGCCAAGGTCAGCCTGACCGACGATTACGCAAACCGCTTCGCGCACGAGCTTTCCGGCGGACAGCGGCAGCGCATCGGCATCGCGCGGGCGCTCGCCGTCGAGCCGGAGTTCATCGTGTGCGACGAGCCGATCTCCGCGCTTGACGTGTCGATTCAGGCGCAAATCGTCAACCTGCTCATCCGCTTGCAGCGCGAGAACAACCTTACCTATCTGTTCATCACGCACGATCTTTCGATGGTGCGCCACATCTCCGATCGAGTAGGCATTATGTATCTGGGCAGCTTGGTCGAGCTGGGCACGAGCGCCGATATTTTCAGCCACACGCTGCACCCCTATACCCAATCGCTTATTTCCGCCATTCCCGAAGCAGACCCGCACGCGAAGCGCGAGCGCATCCGCCTAAGCGGCGAGGTGCCCAGCCCCATTCACTCCCCCTCGGGCTGCAAGTTTCGCACGCGCTGCCCCAACGCCGAGGCGCGCTGCGCCGAAAGCGTGCCGCCGCTGCGCGAGCTTGCGCCGGGGCATTTCGCGGCGTGCCACCTGCTTTAATTCATTTGGATAAGGACTGTTGACATGAACGAGCTTACCAAAAAGCTGTCTGCCATTGTTTCCTCCCAGCTGCCGGACGGCTATACTTCCGTTTCCTATGCCATTATGCGCCACGGCGAGCTGATCGCGGCCGACGCGCTGGGGCATTGCGGCGGGAACGACAAAAAGCCCGCCGACCTCCGCTCGACCTACAACGTTGCGTCGATCTCCAAGGTGGTGTGCACCATCGCCGTCATGCAGCTTGTCGAGCGCGGACTGGTCGAGCTGGACGCGCCCGTGGCGCGCTATCTGCCGCGCCTCAGCATGCCCGATGAGCGCTTCCGCTGCATTACGCTGCGCCACTGCCTGAGCCACACAAGCGGTCTGCCCGGCACGCAGTGGCTCGGCTTCTCAGTGTCTGACGTTTCGGACGAGCATTATTACGAGGACGTCTACGACTATCTCTCCAAAAATATCCTGAAGGCCGAGCCGGGCGCTTACGCCGTCTACTGCAACGATGGGTTTACGCTTGCCGAAATGGTCGTCAGCGAAGTAACGGGTGTTCCCTACGCCGAATACTGCCTGCGCAACATCACAGAGCCGCTCGGCGCACAGTCGGCTCGGCTTTCCGGCATGCACGCCGATGGATATACGCTGGTGCGCGAGGGCGCGCGCCCGCCGGAGCTGATGCTCATTCGCGGCGGAGCGGGCTTTACGATGGCGATGCCTGACCTGTGCAAGGTCGGGCAGGTTTTCCTCGCGCCGAGCGACATTCTTTCCGAGCCGTCGAAGCGCGAAATGGCGCTGCCGCAGGGCAAGACTTTTTTGCAGTATGATACCCGCACCGCCGATTTTGGCCTGGGCTGGGACAACGTGCGCTTCCGCGATACCGATTACACCCTTGGCGAGGGAGCGCTGCTCAAAATGGGCAACAGCTTTCAGTTTACCACGTTTTTCTGCGTGCTGCCCGCGTATGACGCCGTGCTCGCCATTTCCGAAACGCACGACTGCCGCCTTGACGTGGGCAAGCTGATGCTGCGGCTCTTTGCCACCGCC
>MEFT01000085.1 GCA_001725215.1 Clostridium sp. SCN 57-10 | reverse complement strand
ATGGGCAGCCTGAAAAAGCTGGCTGAGCTTGCCGGGGATTATACCGTTCTGCCCGGGCATGACGTATCCACCACGCTCGCGCATGAGCGCGCACACAACCCCTATATGCGGCAGGCACTGCGTCAATGAAATACGTTCTCATCGGCCATGACAGGGATACTGCCGTGCAGGAGACGCTGATCAGCCTGTTGCCCGACGAGCTCCATCCCCGCGCCGAACAGCTGGGAGACGGAGAAGACGGACTTGTTTCTGAGGCGTCTGTCCATGCAAATGGTGTTTCAGTTACGGCACGTGTGTTTCGAAACGGAGTGAGGACCGAGCATCGCTGTGAGGTGCCCGCAGAGGGCGACGCCGCGGAGCAGAAGCGACAGCTTAGCTACGCCGTCAAGCTTTCAGTCTATCGCGCGCTGCTGCCGCTGCTCGCCGAGCACCCCGTCTGGGGTGCGATGACGGGCGTCAAGCCCGCAAAGCCGGCGCGCTTTGTGCTTGAGGCGGGCGGCAACGAGGAAGAGGCCGCACGCCACCTTGTGGAACATTACGATGTTACCCCGCGCCGTGCCGCCATTGCGGCGCGATGTGCCGCTGCCGCGCTTGCGGTCGAGCGCTCGCTCGACCCGCGCGAGGTGCAGCTTTATATCGGCATTCCGTTTTGTCCCGCCAAGTGCTCTTACTGTTCGTTTGTCAGCAACAGCACGCAGAAAGCGGCGCACCTCGTCGAGCCGTATCTTGAGGCGCTTTTAGAGGAAATTTCGGCTGCATCCGAGCTGCTTGCGCATGCAGGCGCGTCGGTCGGCAGCCTTTATATCGGGGGCGGCACGCCCACCGTGCTCAATGAGAGCCAGCTAGACCGGCTGCTCGATGCGGTATGCACCTCGCTGCCGCTGGGCGGCTGCCGCGAGTTTACGGTGGAAGCGGGCAGACCCGAAACGATTACGCTTGACAAGCTGCGCTCGATCGCGGCGCACGGAGCGCACCGTATCAGCATTAATCCGCAGACGATGCAGGACAATGTTCTGCGCGGCGTCGGCCGCCTGCACACCGCGCAGGATATCGTGCGCACTTATGCGCTAGCGCGCGAAACGGCTGATTTCTGCATCAATATGGATCTGATTGCCGGCCTGCCAGACGACGACGATGCGGGGCTGTATGACAGCGTTTGCAAAGTCGCGGATCTTGCGCCTGAAAACGTCACGCTGCACTGCCTGGCGCGCAAAAAGGGCGCGCCGCTGCGTTACGGCAAACAGGGCGTGCTCAGCGCCGCGGCGCTTGATGTGTGCTATGACCGTCTCGCCGCAAGCGGCTATGCGCCCTATTATCTTTACCGCCAGAAATACAGCGCAGGTCTGCTCGAAAACGTGGGCTTCTGCATATCCGGCGCGCAATCACACTATAATATCTGCATGATGGAGGAGTTGGGCTCGGTCATCGCGCTCGGCGCGGGCGGCGTTACTAAGCTCTGCTGGGAGCACGGAGAGAAGATCGCCCGCGTGTCAAACCCCAAGTATCCGCATGAATATATCGCGTCTCGCCAGGAGATTGCAGAGCGAAAAAGAAATCTTTTTACAAATGATTGCGCTCGGTTTTGATTGCTATTTCAATATCTCGGTGCTATAATGTTGTAAATCACCCCAACGATTAATCCGAAAGGAGCGTCATAATGGATCAAAAAGTGAAAGAGCTGCTGGAGAAAATTAAGGCAACGGCGGCAACGGCGGCCGAAGCCGCGGGAAAAGCGGCCGATGTCGCATCGAAGAAGGCAGGCGAGTTTGCAACCGTCACGAAGCTCAATCTTCAGGTCTTTGACCTCAATACCGATGTGGAGCTTTTGTTTAAGGAGATCGGGAAGTCGGTCTATCTTTCGCATACCGGCGCGGAAGTTTCACCCGACGAAATCGAGCAGAAGGTTCTTGAAATCGACGGGAAGTATGAAAAAATCGCCGAGCTGAAGGAGACCATGGCCAGCAAAAAGGCGACGGTCAGATGCCCGAACTGCGATAAGGTTTGTGACAAATCGGACGCGTTTTGCAGCTCCTGCGGCGCAGCTCTCTGAATGGAGTAAAGGTGGGAGGACGGAGAAGCTTCGTCCTCCTCTTTTTTTGGTGAAATGAAATGGATTTGATTTTAAAACATGGCGCCGTATTGACGATGGACGACGCATGCCCTGTTTTGCACGACGCAATCGTCGGCATTGATGGCGGGAAAATCGCCTATTTGGGAACGCAGGAGCCGCCTGTTCGCGCCAGTCGGGAAGTTGACATGCGCGGTAATCTGATTATGCCGGGGCTAATCAACGCGCACACACATGTGCCGATGACGCTTCTGCGTGGCTATGCAGATGATTACGCGCTGCAAACATGGCTGTTCGACCACGTGTTCCCCATTGAGGCAAAGCTTGACGCGCGCTGTATCAAGGTAGGCGCGCTGCTCGGCATGATGGAGCAGATTCGCTGCGGCACCACGTCGATCAGCGATATGTATTTCCGTCTGCCTGCCATCGCGGAAGCAGCGGCGCAGGCGGGCATTAAGGCGAATTTGTCAAACGGCGCGACCTATTTCGGCGCGCCCGACCAATATTGCTTTGAAACGGACAGCGTCACGGCGGAAATGAACGAGATGCTGGAGTGCTGGCATGGATACGACGGCGGCCGCATTCGGCTGGACGCATCAGTTCATGCCGAATATACGAGCTTTGACGGCGTGTGGCGCGCGACGGCGGATTTTGCGCGCCGCCACGACCTTAACGTGCAGGTGCATCTGTCTGAAACGCGCCGCGAGCATGAAGAATGCGTCGCGAAGTACGGAAAAACGCCCGCCCGCCTGTTTGAAGAGGCGGGGCTGTTCGGTGTGCGCACAACGGCGGCGCACTGTGTTTATGTCTCCGACGAGGATATGGAGCTTATGGCGCGCTGCGGCGTGACGGCGGCACACAACCCGGTCAGCAACCTAAAGCTGGGTAGCGGCGTTGCGCGTGTGCCAGAGCTGCTTGCCCGGGGCGTCAATGTCGCACTCGGCACGGATGGCGTATGCTCTAACAATTCGCACGATATGTTTGAAGAAATTAAGTTGGCCGCCATTCTGCAGAAGGGTGTACGCGGCGACCCCACGCTTTTGCCCGCATGGCAGGCGCTTACACTTGCGACAAGCGACCTGATCGCGATTTCGCTTGACACGCCGTCTCTCGTTCCGATGCACCATGTCGCGTCCCACGCGTGCTATGCCGCAAGCGGACGTGATGTGTGCCTTACCATGGTGCGCGGTAAGGTTCTCTATGAAAATGGCGAATATAAGACGATCGATTTCGAACAAATCAAGCACGAGCTTGAAACCTATGCCATGCCGCGCTTGTTCGGCACATCACCCGTAAAGGAGCAATCACTATGAAGAAGAAAAGCGGGGCAAGCTTTATTCAAAGCGCCGCTATTTTGATGGCGGCGAGCATTGTCGTTAAGCTGATTGGCGCGCTGTTCTCCATTCCGCTGACCAACATTTACGGCGCGGACGGCACCGGAATTTTCAACGTCGCTTATTATATTTATACGGCGTTGTTCATCATTGCGACGGCAGGCCTGCCCGTCGCCGTTTCCAAAATGGTTTCCGAGGCGACCACGCTCGGCCGGCATCGCGAGGCGCGCAAGATCGGCCGTCTTGCACTGATCTCGTTTTCACTGATCGGTGCGTTCTTCACCGCGCTTATGATGCTTGGCGTCGACGTATTCCTTTCATTTGCCAGCAACTCGATGGCGCGCTACGCCGTGCTCGCGATTGCGCCTTCTATTTTCTTTGTCGCCATCATGTCGGCTATCCGCGGCTATTATCAGGGCCTTTCGGATATGATGCCGACGGCGATTTCACAGGTGATTGAGGCGCTTGGCAAGCTGATTTTCGGCCTGCTGCTTGCTTATTATCTGATGGATCGCGGCTACAACCTTGAAATCGTCGTTGCGGGCGCCATCGGCGGCGTGACGATCGGTACGGTGCTTAGCGCTGCATACATTATTTTGATTCGCCTGCGCGACGTGCGCCGCGAAAAGCGCGAGGACACGGGCAGGCAGGAGTGTGCGCCGAGCGGCGCGCTGCTTAAACGCCTGTTCAAAATTGCGATCCCGGTTACAGTAGGCGCTTCGGTCATGAGCCTGACCAATCTCATCGATATGTTCCTCGTCATGAGCCGCCTGCAGGATGGCGGCATGACCGAGCCGCAGGCAAACTATGTCTACGGCGCTTACGGCATGGCCGTTAAGTTTTTCAACCTGCCGCAGACGGTTATCGTCGGCATCGGCATCAGTATCATTCCTGCCATTAGCGCCGCGCTCGCGCTTAGAAACCGCGACCGCGCCAAATCGCTGACCGAGAGCTCCTTCCGGTTGACTGCGCTCTTGTCGCTGCCCTGCGCCGTCGGCCTTGCCGTACTGCCCAAGCCGATTATGGATCTTCTGTATTACAGCGTGCCCGATGACGTCATCGTCGCTGCGCCCCTGCTTACGTTGCTTGGCCCCGCGGTGCTGCTTGTCGCAATGGTTTCGGTCACGAATGCCATTTTGCAGGCCATCGGTAAAGAGACGGCACCGGTGTTCACCATGCTTATCGGTGGTATCGTCAAGCTGATTGCCAACTATACGATGGTGGGAACGCCGTCGATCGGCATTCACGGCGCGCCGATCGGCACGAGCCTGTGCTACGGAACCGTCATGGTGCTCAACCTGATTGTCATCTCACGCACGGGCGTGCGCTTCTCCTTCCGCGCGTCATTCCTCAAGCCGATGATTGCCGCGGCGGTTATGGGTGTGTTCGCTTACTTTGCTTATGCGCCTATGGCGGCGGTGCTGGGAGCAAAGCTTGGCGTGCTGATCGACGTTCTGCTTTCAGGTGTTATTTATCTGATGATGATCGTTGTGACGCGAGCATTGCCCAAATCTGATATTCTGATGCTGCCTAAAGGTGAAAAAATCGCAAAACTCTTGAAAATCAATGACTAGAGCAGATTTTTTCTTGCAATGGAGGAAAAAATATGGTAGATTCTAATAAGATTGAACGGTATGATTTCAATGACCTGCTTGCTCTGATGGAGCAGCTGCGCGGAGAGGGCGGCTGCCCTTGGGATCGCGAACAGACCCATCAGAGCATTCGGCGCAATTTTATCGAAGAGGTCTATGAGGCCTGCGAGGCGATTGACAACGAGGATAATACACACCTCTGCGAGGAGCTGGGCGATGTATTGCTTCAGGTCGTCTTTCACGCACACATTGCGCAGTCTGACGGTGCGTTTGACATGACCGATGTGACGGACGGCATTTGCCGCAAGCTGATTTTGCGCCATCCGCATATTTTCGGCGAGGTCAGCGTTTCCGGTTCGGCTGAGGTGCTTGATAACTGGGAAGAGATCAAGCGGCGCGAAAAGCAGCAGGAAACCTACACGCAAGCAATGGACGAGGTTGCGAAGTCGCTGCCCGCACTCATTTACGCTGAAAAGATGCAAAAAAGGGCCAGAAAGGCCGGCTTTGATTGGGATGATGTTTCCGGCGCTCTCGATAAGGTGCGTGAGGAAACGGATGAGCTTGCGTCTGCTATTAAGGGAGAAGGCAATGCGGAAGAGGAGCTTGGCGATCTGTTGTTTGCCGCCGTCAACGTTGCGCGCTTCCTTGAAGTCGACCCGGAGGAGGCGCTGCGCAAGGCGGCGCGAAAATTCCATCGGCGCTTTGCGCGCGTGGAGGAGATGGCGGGCGATGCTCTCAAGGGAATGAGCCTTGCGGAAATGGACAAGCTTTGGGACAAAGCAAAACTGATATAAAACGGAGTGCCGTTTTTATAAACTCTTTATAAACACAGGAGGATTACTGTATGAACAAGACCGAATTGGTTGCTGCCATCGCCGAAAAAACCGAACTGTCTAAAAAGGATTCCGAAAAAGCCTTGAATGCCGCGCTTGCCGCGATTGCCGAAGAACTCGCTGAGGGCGGCAAAATTCAGCTGATCGGATTTGGCTCGTTTGAGGTCAAAAAGCGCGGAGAGCGCATTGGCCGCAACCCCAAGACCAAGGAAGAAATCAAGATTCCCGCTTCCGTGTCGCCTGTTTTCAAGGCCGGCAAGGCTCTGAAGGATCAGGTCGCGAAATAAATTGCGTCACATGAAAAGCGGGCAGCGATGCCCGCTTTTTTGCAGAAGGGAAACATTATGCGATTGGATAAATATCTCAAAGTTGCTCGCCTCATCAAACGCCGCACCGTTGCCAACGACGCTTGTGACGGTGATCGCGTCCTGGTGAACGGGCGCGAGGCGAAGGCTTCGTATCAGGTTAAAGTGGGCGATATCATCGAGGTGGCGTTCGGCGCGCGCACGCTGAAGGTGCGCGTGCTGTCCATACCGGAGCATGCGGCCAAACAGGATGCGCAGCTCATGTATGAGGAGGTGGCACAATGACCAATCTGGGCATTGCGGTGCACGGCATCGACCTTGACTTTTCGCACCTATCTACGATTTTTGCTGGAGAGGCGCAGATGTGCTATCGCAAGGGCGACGAAAAACGCATCGCGTTTGGAGGGAGCGCCCAACATGAGCAGGACGGCTGGCTGCTGCAGACCGTATATCCCGAGGACGTCGAGGTAGGCGAGGCGGTGGCCGAGTTTATCGGCACGCACCTGCAGCGTGCGGAGGAGATTCGCACGCTGGCTGAGGGATGCGACGTAACGCTGACGCTTGCACTCTATCCGGACGAAGAAAGCGGCGAACTTGTGCTCCAGCCGGAGGTGATTTCCGCCATTGCCGGGTGCGGCGTGCAGCTTGTCATCACCTACAACTTCTTTGGCGCTGCCGACGACCTGTAATAGATTTTGCTGATACAGCCGGCAAATTCCAGGTTGTATCGGTTCTCTTTGCGTATTGCGTCCATACGGCGGCTTTATGAATAATTTAGTATAGAACGGCACTGTGGCTCATACTTATCATTGAAACCGAGAATGGGGGAGTAGATGATATGGCAGAGGAATACAGACGCGCAGAAAGCGTGCACAACATTGTGCTCGAGGGCCGCGAGAAGCTTAGTGTTTCGGGCGTCATCGAGGTCGTCAGCTTTGACGAAAACGAACTCGTCATCGAAACGTCGCGTGGACAACTCACCGTGGAGGGTGACGGCCTGCATGTGGAAAAGCTAAGCCTTGAAATTGGCGAGCTTTGTGTGATGGGCAGCATCGAAAGTATGATTTATACCGAGACGCCCAAAACGCGCGGTTTCTGGTCGCGTATTTTCTGATGGGGTTCTCAATCGCCGCGCAGACTCAAACTTTTTTATATGCCGTTGTGCTTGGCTTTGCCATGGGCGGTATATACGACATCGCCCGCTGTCTGCGTGTGCTCGGCGGGAGCCGATGGCTGATTACCACGCTGCTCGACACGGGATACTGCCTGACCTGGCTCGTCGCCTTGGCGGCGTTTACGCTGATACACGGTGACGGAAGCCTGCGTAATTATATCCTTCTTGGCTGTGTGGGCGGCATGACGCTGTACTTCTTAACGATATCGCGCATCGTCGTTGGATTTCTGCTGCCGCGCTTGCGCCGTATTAACCGGTGGTTTGCGGAGCGCCGCAAGCGGAGGAAAAGAGAAAAGGAAAAACGTGCGGCGGAAAGAGAAATGGAAAGACGTGCAGCACAAGCTGAACAGGAAAATTGCATGGCAGAGGGAAAAGATAATTGACTTTTCCCGTAAAGAAGGGTAAAATACTCATAAGAATGTGAAGTAATATGCGTCATGGAGAATTGAGGTTGGTATGAAGCGGAAGAAGAGGGTTGGCCTGGCAACAAAGATTTTTGTGGCTCTTTTCTCTGTGTACGCCGCCTTTACGCTTGTATCCCTTCAGATTCAGATCAGCGCGAAGAAAGACGAGCAAGCGGTGCTCACCTCACAGGTAGAGGAGCAAAAGCTTCGCAACGCGGAGATCGAAGCGCTTTTGACAAGCGATGATACCGATGAATACTATGCCCGAATCGCGCGTGAAAAGCTTGGATATGTCACGCCCGGCGAGCGTGTGTTTGTTGATATTTCAAGCAAATAATAGGAGGTAGCCCCTGCTGATGGAGTTAAAGGTCGGTTCAATTTACGAAGGTAAGGTTACAGGGATCACAAAATTCGGCGCGTTTGTTATGCTGCCGATGGGTAAGTCCGGAATGGTACATATTTCGGAAATTGCCAACACCTATGTGGATGACATTAAAAATCACCTGACCGAGGGGCAAACGGTCACCGTGAAGCTGATCGGCATTGATCAGATGGGACGTATCAATTTGTCCATCAAGAAGGCCATTGCAGAACAGCCCGCCGCCCCGCGCACCGCACCGCCTCCTCCTGTGCGCAGCACACTGCAAAAGACGGAGGATTCGTCTTTTGAGGACAAGCTGAAGATGTTTATGCAGACCAGCGAAAGCAAGATTTCCGATCTGAAATCCAATGTGGATAAAAAGGGCGGCGGTGGGCGCCGCCGCGGCCGTTAAGCCCACACAAGCGCAGCATCGGTGCTGCGCTTTTTTCAGTTGAAATTGGGCAAGTGGATTCACACACAGCGCATTCCGTCGAAGACGGTATTATATGAAAGGTGGAAATTGTATGAGAATTATCAACGGAAAGGTTCTCACCATGGAGGGCGAAACCTTCGAATGCGGCTATGTAGACTTTGAAAATGGAGTCATCACAGCGCTTGGTGATATGGCGTCGGCGCCTGCCTATACGGGCGAAACGGTTGACGCGCGCGGCGGTTATGTGCTGCCCGGATTTATTGACGCACACTCCCACATCGGTATTTCGGAAGAGAACGTTCGCTGGGAAGGCGAGGATTGCAACGAAATGACCGATCCCGTAACGCCGCAGCTGCGTGCCATCGACGCGATTTTTCCCTTTGACACCGCGTTCCCGCGCGCATCGGCTGCCGGCGTAACATCCGCCGTCGTCGGGCCGGGCAGCGCCAACGTCATCGGCGGTCAGATGGCAGCCATTAAGATGCACGGTGAGAACATCGACGAAATGGTCATCAAAGCTCCGTGCGCCATGAAGATGGCTCTGGGCGAGAACCCGAAGAACTGCTATGGCAACGCGAAGAAAGCCGCTCCGCAGACCCGTATGGCGAGTGCGTCGCTCATGCGCGAGGCGCTGATCAAAGCACAGCGCTATATGGCGAAGAAAGAGAAGGATGCCAACACGGAGTATGATGCAAAGTGTGAGGCGCTCCTGCCCGTGCTGCGCGGCGAGATTCCCGCACACATCCACTGCCACCGCTGCGACGATATCGAAACAGCGATTCGCGTGGCAAAAGAGTTCGGCATCCGCTACAACATTATCCATACCTCGGACGCGCGCCGCGCAGCCAAATACATCGCTGCGGCCGACATTATGCCTGTAATCGGCCCGCTGATGGGCATCAGCGGCAAGCCGGAGACGAGCTGGAAGTCGTTTGAAAACGGTGCGGTGCTCGAGCAACACGGTGTCGAGGTTGCCATCACGACCGACCATCCGGTGCTTCCGCTCGAATACCTGAACATCAACGCGGCGCTGTGTGTCAAGGCGGGCATGAGCGAGCAGGCCGCCTTGCGTGCACTGACCATCAATGCCGCCAAGATCGGCGGAGTGGAAGACCGTGTTGGCTCGCTTAAGGTGGGCAAAGACGCCGACATCGCCGTGTATGACGGGCATCCGTTTGAAATCATGACAAGAACCATCGCCGTCTTCATCAGCGGCGCACGCGTGAAATAATCAACTGATACACAAAAAAGGCTTCCGAACCATGTTCGGAAGCCTTTTAACTTGCCCCCAAAGCCCGAAGGGCTTAACCAATCTGTTTTTTTGGTGACATGTGCGGCGAAAAAACACAATAATCCGGCGATTTTTCTCAGAAAATCGCCGGAACGAGGGGAATAGCCGCAACGAAGCGGCGGCTCGAAGGGGGAATGCGATCCCC
>MEFT01000084.1:6847-9424 GCA_001725215.1 Clostridium sp. SCN 57-10 | reverse complement strand
GGACAAGCGCCGCAAGATCCGCCAGGAACGCCGCAAGGTCGCCGTCATGCGCCGAAACAATCAGCTCACCGTTTTCAAACAGGGCGGTGTCAAGCAGATTGCGTGAGAGTCGGAGAATGCGGAATATATTTTGGCGCAGGTGCGAAAGCGCGTTAAGCTCTGGCTCGTCGAGAAATTCACGGCGTGCAAGCGCGTCGACAGAAGCAGTCATGAGGCTCAGGTAAGTGGAAAGCTCTTGGTTGATTTCCTGCATCCGTGCTCGCCGTGAGGATGAAAAAGCGGAGGCACCTTGCCGAAGGGAGACGGTCATGCCATCGCCATCGGCTGATATATGCGCCCGAAAAGCCGTTCCTCCAAGCTGGAACGGCAGCTCGGAAATCACATCACCCTGCATCAGCTGGTGCAGCGCGCCGATTGAGGAATGAGGTAGAAGCTCCCGCAGATTGCGCCCAGTGCAGTCTTCGCGGGCGATCAGTTTGAGAGCGGTGGACATAAAAGTGATGGTTCCGTCTGCCAGGCAAACCAAATAGAGCTCCCCGCCATCGTGCAACATACCGGGATCGCCGCGCATAAAATCACCTCGACCTTTTTCGTCATAAAACGACACATTGGTATAGCCTATAATACTATACTTTCTTGAAACCTGCAATTACCAATTTTACGAAACGGATAATATAATTTAGAAATTTGCCTGACTTTTATAGATATAAATAGTTGTTCCCCGCCTACTGATAGTGTATAATAACGACAAGAGAGTATTATGTCCTTTTGCGCAGTGAATATATCTATCATAAGAGCTTTGGAGGATGTGGAAATGAGCATCAGAGTTGGCATCAACGGATATGGCAGGATTGGAAGACTTGTCTTGCGTGCCTCGCTTGACATGCCGGATCTTGAGATTGTCGCCATCAATGATCCCTACAAATCACCCGAATACATGGCCTATATGCTGAAGTACGATACGGTTCATGGAATTCTGGGGCGCACGGTATCTGCCGAGCCGGGTTTTTTAACAATTGATAACAAAAAAATACCTCTGCTGAACGGCACTGAGCCTGCTGAAATCGCGTGGGGCGATGTCGGTGTTGATTATGTAATTGACTGCTCCGGCCGCTACCTTACGCGGGAGAAAGCCGCTCCGCACATTCAAAGAGGTGCGAAGAAGGTCATTTACTCCGCTCCCTCGAAGGATGATACGCCGATGTTTGTTTACGGCGTCAACCACGGAATCTATACCAAGGATATGAACTTTGTTTCGAACTCGTCGTGCACGACGAACTGCCTTGCGCCACTTGCCAAGGTTGTGCATGAAAACTTTGTGATCAGCGCGGGTCTGATGACGACGGTTCATGCCATTACGGCGTCGCAAAAGACGGTAGACGGCACATCATCTAAAGACTGGCGTGCCGGGCGTGCCGCGTCGGGTAACATCATTCCCTCCTCGACGGGCGCTGCAAAGGCGGTCGGCAAGGTGATTCCCGAACTGGCTGGCAAATTGACGGGCATGTCGTTGCGCGTTCCCACGCTGGATGTTTCCGTGGTTGATCTGACGGTTAATCTCGAACGGGAAGCAAGCTATGAAGAAATTTGCGCCGTTATCAAACGCGCCTCGGAAAACGAAATGCGCGGCATCCTCGGTTATTGTGAGGAAGACCTCGTGTCGAGCGATTTCATCGGAAATCCCTGCCCCTCTATCTTCGACGCCAAGGCCGGTATCGCGCTAACCAAGAAGTTCGTCAAGCTTGTGGCTTGGTATGACAACGAATGGGGCTACAGCGTCAATATGCTGCAGCTTGTGCGCCATATGGCGAAGGTTGACGCAGAGTAAGCGAAATAACGCTACGAAATGAAAAAGCACCCATGCCTGCTTTCGCAAGAAGAGGCAGGTGCTTCTTCTTTATTGAGCTGTCCACGTAGCGGGGCTAAGAACCATTGACAACACATCGTATTTTGAGACATGACTTTTCCCGTTATGCTGCTGTAACATGTTCCTTGGAAGGGGGGGCGTTCTGTGAACTGGATACAATGCCTGTCAAAAGCAATTTGCTACATTGAAGAGCACTTAACCGATGATATCAGCATAGAGGAGATCGCGAGCCAAGCATACACGTCAAGCTCGCATTTTCAGCTTGTTTTCCATCTGGTCATGGGCATAACCATCGGCGAATATATCCGCAACAGGCGGCTGAGTCTTGCCGCACAAGATTTGTTGCGGCAAAACGGCAAGATCATCGATATAGCCATGCGGTATCAATACGATACGCAAGAGAGCTTTTCCAAGGCGTTTACACGGTTTCACGGCGTTCCGCCCTCAAAAGTGCAATCGGGGAAGATGAAAATGTTTCATCCGCTTTCCATCCACATTGCCATTCAAGGAGGATTTGAAATGTCATGTAAGCTGGTTGACGAGTTTTATTGGAGCGATATGGAAGAAGAACAGGGCAAGCAGTTGACGGCCGCCGAGAAGTACAGCAAAATCGTTCGCTGGGCAGCCAAGGCGAGGGGGCAAAATCCGAGTGTTTTTGATGCGCTGACCGAATGGGTGCTAGACGATTCCCAATGGAGTGACGAAAAGAT
>MEFT01000084.1:0-6803 GCA_001725215.1 Clostridium sp. SCN 57-10 | reverse complement strand
CATCAGGAGTGGTAAACCAGGCGGTGTTCAAAGCGCTGGATCAATTTGACGGTGAGCTGTCCGGCGTATCGCATGACGAGCGGCTGCGTGAGACGGTCGCCAAGGTGTTTGCCGATTTTTCTACCATGCGGGAGCGCGGCATACGCGAACAAATCGCGGGAAAGAAAACGGGCCCTGCGGGAGTGAACTATGTCGACACCTATGGGTATATCAACTATTTGAAAGACTGTGACGCGGGGGTACAGTGGGCGCTGTTTATGCCCGATCTGGTAGATCGGCAGCAAAAGGGTTTCAGGGTAGACAGCTTTGAATATAAAAAATTTCCCGCCATGCGCTTTATTGGGCGAGAAGGTGCAGAATTGGATCATACAGAGGCGCGCAAAGAGCTTTTCCGCACGCTGAACGCGATGGAAGAGTATCAGTCAGACTTTGGTTATGATATTTTGTTTATGCATCATTACGGGTTGTGCGTGGATGTAGGGCCATGGCACGGCTTCTGGGGGCGGTTTATGAAAGCGGATACCCCCGTACCTGAGGGATTCCTCTCATTTGATTTACTGCCGTATCATGACGAAAAGGAAGGCCCTCCGTTCTGCTCCCAGTTTGCGTTCGCAACGTTTTCCGGCGATATTGAGGCCATGCATCAACGCGAGGGATATGACTGAGATGCGCTGAACGATGTAACCCGAAACATTCTGCTTGGGCAGGGCGTAAACATTCCGTATCCGTTTCAGTATTGGACTGCTGAGGTTTTTCTTGACGGGTACGACAAGCCCAGCACGGCATATATGTTTAGCGCAGAGCTGTAAAGGCTGCGTGGTGCGCGGAAAAATGTCTTCAAAAGTGCCATTATTCCGTTTCACGTATCTCGGACGCGGCAGAGTGATTTTGATATAAGAATAAGCAGCCGGGCAACATCCACTTGTGTTGCCCGGCTGCTTTTTGCTTAGAGGGGAAAAACGATGCGCACCGTTGTGCCGCGCCCCGGCTCGCTGCTAAGCTCGACGGTTGCGCCGTGGCAGAGTGCGCCGTGCTTGACGATCGAAAGCCCCAGACCCGTGCCGCCCGTGTCGCGGGAATGGCTTTTGTCCACGCGGTAAAAACGCTCAAACACGCGCGCCTGATGCTCGCGGGGGATGCCGATTCCGGTGTCGGAAACGGCGAGCACCGCCTGCGTGGGCGAGCGGGACAGCGAAATTTCCACGCTGCCTTGCTCGCGGTTATACTTGATGGCGTTGAGCAAAAGATTGGATATCATTTCGTCAAGCACCGGACGCGCCCCGTCTATCACCGTGCTTTCGCCGCATACCGAAACGGATACGCCTTTTTCGGCGGCCAAAGAAACATATCGCTGCACAATCTGCTGCGAGAGCGCAAGCAGATCAACCGGTTCGTTGGGAACGCCCGGGCGTCCTTCGTCAAGACTCGATAGTTTGATGATATCTTCAATCAGCGCAACAAGACGCGTTGCCTCTGTGCGAATGCGCTCTGCAAAAACGGGGATATCCGCAGGCTTGACCAAGCCGTTTTGAATGATTTCGGCATAGCCGGAAATAGAGGTCAGGGGTGTTTTGAGCTCGTGTGAAACGTTGGCGGAGAACTCGCGACGCAGCTGCTCGGCCTCATGCCGCACGGTTACGTCGTGCAGCAAAAGCACAAGGCCGCTGATGACGTCACCCGATTTGACCGGACTTGCGAAAAGCTGATAATGGCGGCCGCTAAGCGAAAGCTGAGCCGCTTGCGGCTCGCCGCGCGCCGCTTGCTCAACCGCGTTTTGCAGCGCGGCGCTGCGGTTTGTTGCAAGGATGTGTCGACCGCGCCAGTCGTCAAGCGGCAGGCCGAAAAAGCGCAGCGCGCTTTGGTTGATGGATAGGATTTGCAGCTTTGCGTTGAGCACGGCAAGCCCTTCGTTCATGCTGCCCGTAATAGCCGAAAATTCATCCTGCTTTTTCAAGAGCTCACGCATCTGCCCGTCAATCTGCGCCTTTTGCTTGGAAATGCGCACGAGCAGAGGGCTTAGCTCCTCGTAGACGACGTTGGACAGCGGGTCATCAAGATTGAGCGCGTTGATCGGCGTTACAATGCTTTTGGTTTGCCGCGCGGCGGCAATCGTCGACACCAGGAAGACGGCAAGCACCGCGAGCAGCATATAGGGTAGCGTGCGCAGCACCCATGTGTAAACGCTGTCCGCCGTGTCGGACACGCGCAGTATGCGGCCGTCGTTCAGGCGAAGCGCGTAATAAAACGTCGTCACGCCAAATGTCTGTGAGAGGCGGGAGGCTTCGCCGTTGCCTGTGCGCAACGCCGCGTCGATCTCGCTGCGGTGGAGATGGTTTTCCATGCGGGTGGGGTCTTCCGCGCTGTCAAAGACCACAGAGCCATCCGGCATGACAAGCGTGAGGCGGCTCGTATCGGCGGCGTTTCGTTTGGCGAGCAGATAGCGGTCGCCGGTCAGGTTAAGCGCGGAAGCAATATAGTGCGCCTCATTGCGCACGCCCTGCTTCATGCTCTCGTAAAAACGTACGTAAATCACACCGGCGATGAGCGTGGCGGTCAGCAAAACGGTGCAGAGCGAGAGCGCGCACATGCTTAAATAAATACGTCGCTTCATCATCAGTCACCTCGAAAGCGGTAGCCGAAGCCGCGCACTGTTTCGATGCAAGCACCGCCATCGCCCAGCTTTTGGCGCAGCGTGCGTATGTGCACGTCCACCGTGCGCGTCTCTCCGCCGAAATCATAGCCCCAGACCGTTTCGAGCAGCAGATCCCGCGTGAGAACGCTGCCGGCGCTTTGCATCAGCTGGAGCAAAAGGTCAAATTCTTTGCGCGTCAGTTCTACCGCAGCGCCGCTTACAAGCACCGCGTGTCGCGCGCAGTCTAGCTCGACGGGCCCGACCTGCAAGCGAAGCTGTGAGGGCTGCGGCATGGCGCGCCGCAACACGGCCTTGACACGGGAGATGAGCTCCATCATGCCGAACGGCTTTGCGATATAATCGTCCGCTCCGGCGTCAAGCCCCACAACCTTATCATACTCCGTGCCCCGTGCCGTCAGCATGATGACGGGGATATGCTTGAGCTGGAAAGATGCCTTCAGCTTTTTGAGCAGGGAGATACCGTCTTCGCCGGGCAGCATGATGTCGAGCAGCACGAGATCGGGCGGCTCTTCGTCAAGCGCACGCAGCAGCTCACGGCCGTCGGCAAGACCCCGTGCCGCAAATCCGGTGCTCTGAAGCGTATACACAACGAGCTCTCGGATGCTTGCGTCATCCTCCACGCAGAAAATCAAAGCACATTCCCTCCCTTGTGCTTGCCTGTAATCGCAAACTCGACCCATTCGGCGACATTGACCGCATGGTCGCCGATGCGCTCAAAATACTTGGCAATCATCATGAGGTCTACGGCGTATTCGCCCTTATCGGGCGATTTGGCGATAAAGTGGATCAGCTCACTTTTTACCTGGTTGAACAGGTCGTCAACCACGTCGTCATAGGCGATGACGTCGCACGCGAGTGCGAGGTTGCGCCCGACGAAGGCATCGATGCTGTCGGTTACCATTTTGATGGTGGCACGCGCCATATCGCCAAGGTGCAGCGTATCGTCGTCCGCCGTGACGTTGGCAAGCAGCACGATTTCCGCAATGTCGGCCGCCTGGTCGCCGATTCGCTCCATGTCGGTAATCATTTTCAGCGCAGCCGAAATGAGGCGAAGGTCCCGCGCGACGGGCTGCTGCTGAAGCAAAAGCTTAAGGCACAGGCTCTCGATGTCGCGCTCTTTTTGGTCGATTACATCGTCCATGCGCACCGCCTGTTCGGCAAGGGACAGATCACCTTTGAGCAGGGCCTCGATGGAGGTTGAAATTGCGCGTTCGCACAGCGCGCCCATTTCAATCAGCTCCGTGTTAAGCAAATCAAGCTGTTCGTCAAATCGGTTTCTCATTATCCGAACCTCCCCGTAATGTAATCTTCCGTGCGCTTATCCACCGGCACGGAGAAAAGCTTTTCGGTTTCCGCGTATTCGACCATCTCGCCATGCAGGAAAAATGCGGATTTATCGGAAATGCGCGCGGCCTGCTGCATGTTGTGCGTTACGATAACTATAGTATACTGCGTGCGCAGCTCAACGGCAAGATCTTCTATTTTAGAGGTCGAAATAGGGTCTAGCGCGCTTGTCGGCTCATCCATGAGCAGAACCTCGGGCTCAACGGCGAGAGCGCGGGCGATGCACAGGCGCTGCTGCTGCCCACCCGAAAGGCCGAGCGCGCTTTTTTTCAGTCTGTCCTTGACTTCGTCCCAAATGGCGGCGGAGCGCAAAGAACGCTCTACCGTTTCGTCAAGCATGGCGCGTGAGCGCACGCCGTGGGTGCGCGGACCGTAGGCAATATTATCGTAGATGCTCATGGGGAAGGGGTTCGGCTTTTGAAACACCATGCCGACGCGCTTGCGCAGAAGATTCACGTCCATGCTGCCGTAGATATCCTCTCCGTCAAGCAGTACCTTACCCTCAATGCGGCAGCCTTCTACAAGGTCGTTCATGCGGTTGAGCGTTTTGAGAAGCGTAGATTTTCCGCAGCCGGAGGGGCCGATCAGGGCCGTGATTTCCTGCGCCCCGAGCGAGAGGTTGACGCGCTTGAGCGCCTGAAAATCTCTGTAAAACAAATTCAAATCCGTGACTTCGATTTTATTCATATCTTTATCCCTTCGACAGCTTTTTCGCGATAAAAGCCGAAAGCCGGTTGATGACGGTTACAATGATGAGCAGTACCACTGCAGTGGCATAGGTTTCATGGATGTGTAGCCCCTCGCTTGAAAGCGCGTACATATGGACCGAAAGGGTGCGTCCCGAGGAAAGAAGACTGCCCGCAACCTGCGCCACGGTACCCGCGGTGTAGATGAGGGCGGCTGTTTCGCCGACGATGCGCCCCACGGAGAGGATCACGCCTGCCAGAATACCGGGGATGGCCGCGGGCAGTACAATTTTAAACACGGTGCGCAGCCGCCCGGCTCCCAGACCGTAGCTGCCCTCGCGGTAAATGTCGGGCACGGCCTGCAAGGCCTCCTCCGTTGTACGCATGATAAGCGGGAGAATCATAAGCGCAAGCGTGAACGCACCGGCAAGCATGGAATAGCCCCAGCCGAGCGCGCTGACGAAAAACAGCAGGCCGAACAGGCCGTATACAATGGAGGGGATGCCGGAAAGCGTTTCGGCCGTCACTCGGACTATGCCGACCAGCCGGTTTCCGCGCCGCGCGTATTCCGCCAGCCAGATGGCCGAGGAGATGCCGACGGGCACCGCAAGCAGCAGCGCGAGAAGCGTCATGCTCAGTGTGTTAAGCATCGCGGGCAGCAGGGATACGTTTTCCGACGTATAGTGCAGCGCGAACAGAGAGGTGCTCAGATAGGGCACGCCCATCACGAGAATGTAGCCGATCAGAAAGAGCAGAGAACCGACGGTGAGCAGCGCCGCAAACGAAACAAGCAGAAAAAGTACAAGCGAAAGAGGACTTTTTCGATAAACGCGCAGCTTTTGGCGGATACGGGCAGCGGTCATGACGGCATCCTCCTTTTCAGCACCGAAAACAGCAGGTTGATGATAAGGATGAATACAAACAGCACCACGGCAGTGGAGATCAACGCCTCACGGTGCAGATCGGCGGCGTAGCCCATTTCGATGACGATGTTGGCCGTCATGGTGCGCACACCCTTAAACAGCCCAACGGGCATGCGGGCCTGGTTGCCGGCCACCATGATTACGGCCATCGTTTCGCCGATCGCGCGGCCCACACCAAGCACCACACCCGCGAGGATGCCTGAACGTGCTGCGGGCAGTACGGTGAAAAACACGCTTTTTTCATGGCTCGCGCCAAGCGCGAGCGCGCCTTCGTAATAGCTGTGCGGCACGGCGCGCAGCGCCGCCTCGCTCACGCCGATGATGGTTGGCAGAATCATCACGCCGAGCAGCAGCGAAGCGGTGAACATACTGCTTCCGCTGCCGCCGAACGTGGTGCGCACAAAGGGCACGAGCACGACAAGGCCGAAAAAGCCGTAAACGACTGATGGGATGCCCGCCAGCAGCTCAACGGCAGGCTTGAGAACGCGGTAAAGCCGCGCAGGGCAGAAGTGCGAGAGAAAAATAGAGGTCAAAATGCCGATGGGAACGCCGATCAAAACAGCGCCCGCCGTGACGTAAAGGCTGCCGAGGATCATTGGGAGAATGCCGTATACGTCGCTGCTCGGCGCCCAGTTTTTGCCGAGCAAGAAAGAGAAGACTCCGATTTTGCCCATCGCGGGCACCCCGTTGATAAAGAGAAACAGGCAGATGAGTGCAACGCCTAAAATGGATACGCATGAAGCCGCAAGGAACACACCGTGCATCAGCCGCTCCTGAATATTTTTCATAATACCTCCAGTCTGCGAAGGAGATACAGTTCCTTCGCGCCTCGATCCGCGTTTTTCTGAGTGCAGATCGAGGCAACTTGCCGGCACCTATGTTACCGGCAAGTTGCTATATATGAACACGCCGCAAAGGCTGCGGCCGCTATCAGCGGACCGCAGCTTCTCCCCAGGTGGTTGTCTCGCCGGTGTAGATCGCCTTGACTTGCTCGGCAGTGAGAGCGTCTGTCGTATTATTGTGGTTCACGATGACTGCGATGCCGTCCATCGCGATGACGGTCGCCTCCAGGCCTGCGGAAACCTCACTGTCCTTGAGGTTGCGCGACGCCATGCCGATGTCGCAGATGCCTTCGATGGCGGAGTTCATGCCGGTCGCCGAGTCGCTCTGCTGGATTTCGATTTCTGCGCTCGGGTT
>MEFT01000083.1 GCA_001725215.1 Clostridium sp. SCN 57-10 | reverse complement strand
CGCAATTATAATTACCGTACGCCCTCACTCCGCCTGTTTGAGCTGGCGAGCGTCTATTTGCCCGTCGTGCGCGACGGCGCGGTGGTTGCAGGCGAGCTGCCCGAGGAAAAGAAGTATCTGACGCTTGCGGTGTATGGCGACGGCGACTTCTACACGCTGAAGGGCGCTGCCGCCGCGATTGCGCACAGCCTTTCGATCGGCGACCTTACGGTAGTGCCGTGCCGCGACAACCCCACCTATCATCCCGGCCGTTGCGGAAACGTACTCGCTCACGATACAGTAGTCGGCGTCATCGGCCAGATTCATCCGGCCGTCGCGGCGGAGTTCGGCATCGACGCAGAGGTGTACTTCGCCGAGCTTGACCTTGCGCTTTTGCAGCCACTGTGCGACACAAGCCGCGTATATCGCCCGCTGCCGCGTTTCCCGGCGCTGACGCGTGACCTTGCCGTGCTCGTCGACGAGAGTGTCACCGTGCTCGAGCTTGAGCGCGTGATCGACCGCGTGGGCGGAACGGCGCTTGCCTCGCGCAAGCTGTTTGACGTCTATCGCGGCGCGCAGGTGCCCGCCGGCAAAAAGAGCGTGGCGTTTGCGCTTTCCTTCCGCCATCCCGACCGCACGCTGACCGATGTGGAGGCTGACGCAGACCTCGCCGCCATCCGCGCGGGGCTGGAAACGGAGTTCGGCGCAGAGCTGCGCCGCTGACCGGGCGGCAATAAATTCCTTGCCTTTGTGCTAAATCCGTTGTATAATGGACATGATATCTTGATAGGGGGTAGCCTTATGAACGACGGAACCCGCAAGTTTAGAATCAACGAAGAATCCGATCAGGAGATGAAGCGTATCCTCACGACGGTGTATGATGCGCTGCGTGAAAAAGGGTATAACCCTATCAATCAAATTGTGGGCTACATCCTCTCAGAGGATCCAACCTATATCACGAATCACCAAAACGCCCGCAGCCTCATTCGCAAAATCGATCGCGACGAGCTGCTGCAGGAGCTGGTTCGCCGGTATCTTTCCGACTGATCGTCGGCTGTTTTAAAAGGCAAAGGCCCTGCCGCACGTTGGCAGGGCCTCTTTCTTCAAAAAAGTAAGCAAACGAGCGAAGTAACCGTTTTGTTACGGTTCGCATAACATAGGACACCTCAAAACCCTTTGATTTCAAGGCTTTTAACGCATTGCCCAAAAATTAAAAGATGATTTTGTTTATATTTTGTAACTCTTTTGTTTGACTTTTGTTACTTTTACGTTATAATACTATGTATGGAGGGACACTGATGAGTGAATCTGTGAATAACCGCGCGCTGCCCCTGCAGTTCAAGGGCCGTCCGCTAATGCGTAAGGACAGCATCCTGTATTATGGAAGCATGTCTGACAAGTATATCGTGATGATGCAGGTGCTGGACAGCGCAAAGCTGGAAGATATCAAGCTTTCCAAAAAGGTAAGCGTACAGCTGCAGCTTACAGATCCGGATATCAGTTCCCGTGATCGTGTCGTAAAATCGACAGAACGCGACGGGCTTTATGCCGCACTTGATATTGCGGCGATCTGGCTTGAGAGGGCACTGTCCTCCAAATAGCCTCCCGTCTTGGAACGGAGGAATTTATGCATTGCTTAAAGCTGATGGTAACGGGTGTTGCCGTTGCGGTTTGTATGACGGCGTCTGTCTTTGCGTTTGACGTGAAGGGCGGAACCGTGGAAGCGGGCAGCGCGGTGAACGTGCGTGAAAACGCTGGCACCGGGCACGCCGTTGTTGAAAAACTCAACCCGGGTGACCGTGTGTGTGTGCTCGACGCTACGGACGGCTGGTATAAAATTGCGTTCGGCGGCGAGGTCGGCTATATGAGCTCCGAATATGTCGCGCTGCAAAGCGTGATGAATGTTGAGCCGGGCGGCGCGAAAGTGACGACCGACGTGCTCAATCTGCGCGCAGGCCCCTCGACATCGCAAGGCGTCGTTACACGTTTGACGCGCGGTACGGTGACCAAGATCATCGGCATTAACAATGGCTGGTTTAAAGTAACGGTGAACGGCAAAACGGGATATCTCCATCCCGATTATGTTGAAATCGTCGATTCTGTGGCAGACAGCACCAACGCGTCGTCTGCTTCTGCTTCGGCTCCTGCGGCAGCTACCACATCGACGGGAAGCACCGTGCGGCAGGATGTACTGACGTATGCCAAGACCTTCCTCGGCGTCCGCTATGTTTACGGCGGATCGACGCCCAAGGGCTTTGACTGCTCGGGATACACGAAATATGTATTTTCGCATTTCAACATCAGCCTTCAGCGCTCGTCTGCGTCGCAATATTCCACCTCGGTCACAAAGGTGAAGAAATCCGAACTGAAGCCGGGCGATCTTGTATTCTTCGGCACGCCCTCAAAGCCGAGTAAAGTTGGACATGTGGGCATCTATATGGGCGGCAATCAGTTTATCCATTCTTCCTCGCCTGGAGACGTGGTTAAAATTGATACCATGAGCAGCGGCTACTATGCAAACTATTATATCGGTGGCGGCACGGTGCTTAACTAACCGCGCATCATATTCATTAAAAAACGGACAGCTTGCTGTCCGTTTTTCATTTACATAAGCCTTGCGGCATGGCCCATGAAAGGGATAAACACAAGTTTGAATTGAACATTTACCTATATCTGATATAATAATAAAAAAGCCTGCTTGTATGGCGTGCTAAAGTAGTGGTTAGCAGAAAAAGAGCATACAAGGCGGCATAGATAACAGGGGGCATTATGTTCAATCGGGATCTTGAGGTGACAACGGTAGATCATTACACGGCGAAGAACACGATGTATGCGGAAAAGCGAAATGAAGATTATCATATCGTAGATCGTGAAAAAGGGATCTTTCTTGTTTTGGACGGCGTATCGAGAGATGCGAGCAACGGCGTATATGAAACCCCGCATTTAGTGCCTGATGTTGTTTCTACCCTGGGCAATTTTATTTATCAACATATATCGAATGCGCTGAATCGTTCCGAGTCGATCGACATCGAACAAACACTGCGCGAAGCCGTATCGCGCGGAAACGCCCATATTGCAGATATGACCTGCCATTACTCGTTTAAACCGGGTGCGGTGGGCATCGTCTCCGTTATCTGCCATAAACGCTTTTATTATGCGTTTATCGGCGACTGTACCGGGCTGGTCATTCATGCGGATAAGACAGTTACAGAGTTCACCGAAAACCAGACCGAGAAACTCCATCATTACATAAAGCAATATGCAGAAACCCAGGGCAGGCGATTGTCGAAAGATGAGATTCGAAACGAAATCTGCAATCATTCCGATTCGCCTTTGGGATATGGAGTGCTCGATGGGAACCCGCGCGCATTAGACTTTGTCAAAACCGCAGCCATGCCGTTGTCGGCGTGTGATGTCATTGTGCTGTGTACAGACGGAATTGAGCAGTATATCAAGGCTGAATACGTTGTACCAAAAAGAGTGCTCAGCAGTGCGGAGGAGATCATTGAGGCATCGAATGCAATGGACGAGAAAAGGCAAAAGAGGCACGACGATAAAACGTTAATTATCATAAGAATAGGCGCGTAAAAGATATAAAACGGACAGCTTGCTGTCCGTTTTATATCTTTCAACGCATTCTGGTGCCCTGCCGAAACTGCTGCCGCGGAACGAACTGGGGCGGGCGAACTTTGGTGTTATAAATGGTAATGAACTTGAGCGAATAGAAATCACAAACGGTGGTGTTGTCGTATTCACGGTCATAGAGTGTGAGATAGTTATTGCCCGCAGAGGTAAGAATGCCGTATTTTTCCACGAGGGTATTACTTCCGATGAGAAATTCACAGACGACAAAATTACCGATGCTTTTTGCCAGCACCTCAAGAAAGGACTGGCTGTAATAGTCGGCGCGCGCCTGCGCGGCGTCGGTCGGCGGTGCGGGAGGGCGGATGGTGTTTTCAGGCAAGAGAGATCACCCTTTCAAGTTTTGAAGTATGCGCTTGTGGGATTGTAGAAGCAATGGTCGCCGATGCGCGTCAAATAGTAGCCGACATCACTGGGGAAATTTTGACGGCATTTGGGCGAAAAGGGATTAAAAAACCAAAGTGCGTCGCCTAGTGTGTTCAATCGGTTCCCTGCAATGGCCCAGTCCGCAATGTCGAAATGCACCTGATCTGGGCTCATATTGTAGATGTTCTGCGGGTTCGGCTTGCCACCCTCCGTTTCCATCGCGCACACAAATTGGTAGGGTTGCAATATAATTTTACGAATGCTGCCCTGTCCCACGCGCGCGTATTCGCCGCCCGGCGAATGGACACGGTTCATCACCACACATGCCACGGCACGCATGCCATTATCGCCCTCGCCCCCGGACTCGCACTGAATCAAACGTGCGAAAATCTCTCTATCAGTCAGCGGCATGGCAAATCCCACCCTTCCTGCTCTGCCTGATCTATATGCCCTCACGACTGAAAAAAGACTTGTATTTTGGGCCGGAATCTTTTATACTATAACAGTACGTAAAAAGGGCCTTTAGCTCAGTTGGTTAGAGCATCCGGCTCATAACCGGACGGTCCCGGGTTCGAGTCCCTGAAGGCCCACCAAATGAAAGACCTATCTTCTGTCAGAGGAAGAGCAGGTCTTTTGTTATATGGATGCCAGGCAAAGCTGACGATTTCGATGCTCACGTACTCATTGCCGAACAAGCCGGAGGGAAATAGGAATGTGCATTCAGTTACGAAAAGCGGGGATCTGCGATTGCGGTCAAATACATCAAATGCAGGGTAAAGCGTTTGCATATTTACTTGATAAATATCATGATTATGACACAAATCCCGGTGCGGAACCGCTTGAAAAAGTAATTCAACGAATGGAGCAGACGTTTACCGACTATTACTATATTCAGCTTGGCAGCCGGTGTATTGGAGCGATGAGAGTGGTACGGCTGCATGACGGCGCATGCAGAATATCTCCCATGTTTATCTTGCCGGAATTTCAAGGCAAAGGATATGCCCAGCAAGCCATAAGGAATGTTGAAGAACTCTATCCGGGCGCTTGCCGTTGGGAGCTGGATACCATAAAACAAGAGCCAAAGCTCTGCCATCTGTATGAGAAAATGGGCTATTGTGCGATAGGTAAGGAGAAAGTCATACAGCCGGGAATGACAATTATATTTTTTGAAAAACATATTATAGCTTAATGCTGCTGCCTCACGGGGAAACCGGTTTACTTTTTTGGCGATATGCGGCGAGAAGACCACCCTGCCGCGCATCTCGCTGCGGCACGAAGCTCGCATTGAAGCCTGTTGCTTACGGCAACGGGCTTTTTTTGTGCTGTGCGCAAACGTGCATCGGTAAAAGTAAATCATACGTGCTTTCGATACTGATTGAGTATAAATGATAGGAAATTTCAATTTTTTGGTGTTTTCTGGTGGAAAGGCATTGATTATGCGTAGTTGATGCGTTATAATTCATGCAAGAAAGTATAAAAGTGCTGGTTTTAATAACGCATATTTCCGCGGTGGTTGCGCGGTGGAATTTTATTTCAGAATGTAGTATAAATTGTACGGGTTTTTGCCGTTATGAAAGCAAAAAAAGTCTGCTGGCAGTCGAAATATTAAAATCATATGTTATAATGAATATACAGTAATACAGCATAAATTCTACATAGCGCAATGCCGAACCATCGGCAACACGCGAGAGGGGTGCCGGACGAATGCGAATCGAAAAAAAGAAAATGCGAATCGGCGACATTTTGATCGCGCAGGGCGTTATCACCGAAGTGCAGCTTGAATCGGTGCTGCAAAACCAGCAGAAAAATAAGCGCACGCGTGTTGGCGATATGCTGATCGAAGCAGGCTTCACGACGGAGGGCGCGATTGCACGGGCACTTCATATCCAGCTTGGTATCGAATATGTCGAGCTGCGCGGCATTAAAATTGCGCAAGAGGTTATCGGGCTTGTCAACGGCTCCATTCTTCGCAAGCACAAGGTACTTCCGCTCGGCTTTGACGAAAATGACTCCAATGTGCTCATTCTCGCGATGGCGGACCCGCTTGATATGCTCGCGCAGGACGACATCGCCATTGTCACTAACTGCCGCATCGATCCGCGCATCGCCACGGCGTCGGAAATCAACCTCGTGCTTGACAAATACTTCGGCACGGAGGAAGCAATGTCGGCGGCAGAGCGCTATACCAAAGAGCGTGAGCAACAGTCGTCGGCCGCGGAAGAGGCCGCGCTGCACGATGATAATGAACTGAATGCCGCGCCTATCGTACAGCTCGTTAAAACCATGATCGAGCAAGCCGTGCGCCAGCGGGCGAGCGATATTCATATTGAGGCGCTTGAGCGTCAGGTGCGCGTGCGCTACCGCATAGACGGCGTGCTCAGCGAAAAGATGGTGTATGACATAAGTCTGCTGCCCGCCATCGTGACGCGTATCAAAATCCTTGGAGGCATGGATATTTCGGAGAAGCGCCGCCCACAGGACGGACATATTTCCATCAGCGTCGACATACGCGAATATGACATCCGCGTGTCGGTACTGCCCACGGCCTTTGGCGAAAAGGTCGTCATGCGTATCACGTCGGCAACCGTTTTGCAAAAAAACAAGGCGGAACTTGGCCTGCGGGAAGAAGAGCTGCGCTTGTTCGACCATATTCTCGCAAACCCAAACGGTATCATTTTGGTCACCGGCCCGACGGGAAGCGGAAAATCCTCTACGCTTTATACCGCGCTGAGCGAGCTTAACACGCCGCACGTGAACATCGTCACGGTAGAGGACCCGATTGAAGCAAACATCCCGGGCATTAACCAGGTAAATGTCAATACCAAAGCAAACATCAC
>MEFT01000082.1 GCA_001725215.1 Clostridium sp. SCN 57-10 | reverse complement strand
TATTCGGTCATACGCGGATCGTCGAGATAAGTCTCGATGGGGTTTGCATCGGGCGTCAGGCTATACAGCTCACCCTGCTCAAACAGCTCAACGCGGGCGTTCATCTGGGGAACGATGCGGATATTGACGTCGTCATAGTTAAAATACTTGCGCATCCAATGATCCGGATTCTTGGTGTAGACATGCTGAGAGTCATAATTCCAGGTAGAAAAGGTATAGGGACCGCAGCCGACAAAATGCTCCAAATCAGAGCCGTAAGATGTGGTCAGGCCGTCGGGGCTCAGGCATTTTTCCCACATCGCCTGATTTACGGGAACATTGTTGCGGTTCCAGAAGTGCTTCTTCACATTATCAACGGTGTTTTCGTCAACGGTGGTGATCTGGATGGTGTATTCATCCACCTTTTTGATACCTACGTCTTCCCACGCGACAGTCTGGGGATAACCCTCTGTGCCCTGCAGGTTATATTCGGTGGCATTCAGGATGGTGATGGCGTTATCCGCGAGGAAGGTGCTCATACGAGGAGCCATCTTGGGATTCAACTGCTGCTCAAAGGTGAACATCCATGTATCGGCATTGATGGGAGTGCCGTCATTCCACTTGCCGGCCTCATTCAGTTTAATCTGCCAGTTGTACGCATCGATCTGAATGGGATCACCCACAGCAAGATCGTCTATCCAGATATAATTGGTGCCATCTTCATTGGGATAGGCACGCCACAAGTAGCTCATGCAATAGGTGGCAACCGTTTCAGCATTGCTGTCCACGTTATCGAGGAAGTTCAGGCTGGTGCATTCGCTGGTTAGATAGGTCTTGTAGACTTTCAGACCCGTTTGGACGGGGGCTGCCGTTTGTCCTCCATCGGTGCTCTGATCGATGTTTGCATTGTCTTTGCCGCATCCGGCGGCAACAGACAGTAGCATCAGCGCGGCCATTAGTAGAGCGATCAGTTTCTTGCTCATGAAAAATCCTCTTTTCTCCTCAAAATTAAAATCTATAAAGATTTTCAGAAATTAATTTCTGCCTCCATGGCAGAAGAGGGTATGATAGGGGAAAATAAGCGTTTGTCTCTACCATGCGGTCTCGTCTAAAATAACTACAACAAAATACCGAATTCAAAGTTTTTACTATAATAAAAATAATATGACAAAACTTTTATCACATAATTACACTTAACTATGTAATTCTCTTACTTAATAAGACTGATAGCCTGGACATTTTAAAACATTTAAAATGCGAAACGGAATGGGGATGACTCAAAATATGAAGTTCATGACGGGCAAATGACTTTATCATAAATTAAAAGTGAAAAATATTATTCAGAAAAGAAAAACACCCGGATTTCAATGAAATCCGGGTGTTTTGGAGCTGGCAATGTGACTTGAACACACGACCTGCTGATTACGAATCAGCTGCTCTACCGACTGAGCTATGCCAGCAATTGCATTACTAATTGTGTTTAGCAAGCAAATAATATTATAGCGGATTGCATATTAAAAAGCAATACCTAAAAGCGCAAATTTTATAAAATTTTGCGGGCGCCGCTTTCGGCGCCCGCAAGATTTTTTTAAGGCGAGCAAACCGCGGCATACCGTTTTCCCACGGCAGAGCGCTTTCGCCTTGAATAAGCGGCAGAATGTAATCCAAAAATTCATTGGATATCGCTGTGCCACCCTCAGTAATCCAAGCAAGAGGGAACTTCCGCTCTGTATTTGCAACCGATGTAAGGTCGAAAAGCTTCACAGATGCGGCATATGTGTCGCTCTCAGCACGTACGATGCCCACCATCTTATCGGTCTGTCCGGAAACCGCCGCCCGCACGGCCTCACGACCAATAATCACAGCCTCATCAATATCGGTTTTCGAGGCGCAATGCGCGGCGCAGCGCTGCAGAAGCGAAAATTCGATCGCGCGTGTTTTATGGCCCAGACGCTCTTTTACGAGGTTGGCGAGATATTGTGCCGCACCGCCCATCTGCTTATGTCCAAATGCGTCCGCCTCGGTGCTGCTGCCGTATTCTGCGATGAACACACCGTTTGCATCGTGAATTCCTTCGGAAATAACGACCATGCAACCGCTCTTTACACGGCAGATGGCATCGATTTTGGCAAGACAGCTTTCTACGTCAAACGGAACTTCGGGAAGGTAACCCATTGCTTCAATGATTGTCACAGTACCCTTGTCATAGACATGCGCGTCATGATAAACCTCCATACACGAGGTGGCAATATATTTGGCGGCGCTGCCGTAACCGGGGCAGTGATCGATACCGTAAAGGTCGTTATCAATCGTTTTGGGAACGCCGATCACGCGGCACTCATATCCGACAGACGCCATATATTTGGAAATTTTGTTGCAGGTATCCATCGAATCATTGCCACCGTTGTAGAAAAAGTATCTTACGTCGTATTTTTGGAAGATGTCCAGAATACGTTTATAATCGGTATCATCCTTCGCGGCGTCGGCCAGCTTATAGCGGCACGAGCCAAGTGCGGAGGAGGGGGTGTATGGCAGAAGCGCCAGTTCATTCGCATCCTCAAGCGAAATATCGTAAAGCTTGTCGTCTAAAATTCCTTTGATGCCATGCGCTGCGCCCAAAACGCGCGTGATGCAGTCCGACGCGAGCGCTTCTTGAAAAACACCATAGGCGCTGGCGTTGATTACCGAAGTGGGTCCGCCTGATTGACCAAAAATGCATGCTCCCTTAAGCGGCATTATTATCTCCTCCATCATACTGATAAATTAAGAATATCATAAAACGCATGCTTTTTCAACCGAGAGAAGGATTGCGTAGAGGAAGAAATGGGGTTATAATGGAAATATGAATTTTTAGTCGTTTTTTGCCGTATAGCTAAAACGAGGCTGATGAAATGAATGGGAGGAATAGGATGCCACTCGTAACAACGAAGGAAATGTTCCAGAACGCATATCGTGGCAATTACGCCATAGGCGCGTTTAATGTGAACAATATGGAGATCGTGCAGGGAATTACGGAGGCGGCGCTTGCCGAGAAATCGCCTGTCATTCTGCAGGTTTCCGCAGGCGCACGCAAATATGCGAAGCATACGTATCTGATGAAGCTCGTCGAGGCAGCGGTGCAGGAAACAGGGCTGCCGATCGCGCTCCATCTTGATCATGGCGAAGATTTTGAGATATGCAAAGCGTGCATCGACGGTGGCTTCACCTCCGTGATGATCGACGGCTCGAAGCATAGTTTTGAAGACAATATTGCACTGACGCGGCAGGTGGTAGACTATGCGCATGCCCGCGGAGTTGTCGTAGAGGGCGAGCTGGGCAAGCTTGCGGGCATCGAAGACGATGTTAACGTATCTGAAACGGATGCGGCGTTTACCGATCCGGCACAGGTCGAAGAGTTTGTGACAAAAACCGGCGTGGATTCGCTTGCCATTGCCATTGGAACAAGCCATGGCGCATATAAATTTAAGCCGGGGCAGAAGCCGCGCCTGCGTTTTGATATTTTGGAAGAAATTCAGCGACGCATTGAAGGATTTCCCATTGTACTGCACGGAGCATCGTCCGTTCCGCAGGAATATGTGGCAATGGTGAATCAATTTGGTGGTGCGATGCCGGATGCAATCGGTATTCCGGAACAAATGCTGCGGCAGGCGGCCAAGCTTGCGGTGTGTAAAATCAATATCGATTCCGATTTGCGTTTGGCGATGACAGCCTCTGTGCGCAGACATTTGGTGGAACACCCCGATCATTTTGATCCGCGTCAATATCTGACGCCGGGACGAGATGCAATTCGTGAAATTGTTCAGCATAAAATTCGTGAAGTCTTGGGTTCGTCGAACACCCTTTAATTCACGCAAATACCAGTAAGTTTGACTGTTAGCACGTCTCCCACGGGTAACAATACCTCTGTGGGAGGTGTGAGATGAAGAAAAAAAGAAAGCTGAAAAGCGTTCATGATGTCGCACGACTGTTCGGCGCGGTCGCAGTCGCAGCGGCGGTTGCACTGCTTGTCTTTCCGGCGCCGGCAGATACCGCGGTTTGGGCACCGGCGGATTCCGCGATATCTGTGTCTGCAATTTCAACGTCTGCGCGCGTATATCCCTCTTCCAAAAAGCTGATTCCTCTCGGACGGACGACCGGCATCACGCTGTTTTCCGACGGCTCGGTTATCATCGGATTTGCTTCGGTAGACGGTGTGGGCGGGCAATCTCCAGCCAAGACGGCGGGGCTGCAATGCGGAGATATCATTAAATCAGTCAACGGTGTTAAAGTTGATCGAAATGATGCTCTCGTTGAGCAGCTTTGCAATCTGAAAGATCCCAGTGTATGCCTCACGGTAGAAAGAGAAGGGGCGGTTAAAGAATATCGTTTTCGTGCAGTAAGCAACGGCAACGGAGGCTACCGTATCGGGGCATGGGTGCGCGACAGCATAGCGGGTATCGGCACCATCACTTATATTGACCCTGAAAACGGCGCGTTCGGTGCACTTGGACACGGAATTTGTGATGCCGAAACAGGAAGTCTGATTCCTTTTGATTCCGGAGCGCTGCTGCCTTCCAGCGTAAAGGATGTTCGCGTTGGGCGCAGCGGAGCGCCTGGCGAGCTTTCCGTAACGTTTGACGGTAACAAGGAGCAAGGTGTGCTCTATGACAACACGCAGAGCGGCATTTACGGACGCGTTACAGAAGATACCCTTTACACCGGGCAAAATGCTGTAGAAACGGCAGCGCGCTCCGAAATTCGCGAAGGCAAGGCAATTGTATTGGCAAATGTGGAAGGCACAAGCGTAAGCTCTTATGAAATTGAGATCATTAAGATCTATGCCGCCGGAAATGGGGAAGCGCGTGATATGATGATACGCGTTACCGATCCCGTGCTTCTGGAAAAAACGGGTGGAATTGTGCAAGGTATGAGCGGCAGCCCCATCCTGCAAAATGGAAAGTTGGTGGGCGCAGTTACCCATGTTCTTGTCAATGATCCCACCCGAGGCTACGCTATCAGCATTGAACGAATGCTAGAGGCAGCACGTTCGACTTAATTTTTTGTCGATTACGACGGAAACTTTTTCCATTTTTTTGCTTTTTCCGTCTTGCAATCTGGAAAAAATGTGATATTTTAAAGTTGCGGGAAAACAAAACCGTAATTTTGGAGGAGAACGGGGTTTTTCAATATGAAAGACAGAATCAGAGTTGTTTTAGGCGAAGACAATGCAGATTATTGCGAACTGCTAAAGCAAAGTCTGGAAAGCTCGGGCGTTATCAGCGTTGTAGGCTCCGCATCGGATGGTCAGTCGCTGATCGATGAAGTGAAAAGCAAAAAGCCCGATGTCGTGGTAACGGAAGCTCTGCTCACACAGATTGACGGTCTTGCGGCAATCCGCGCTATCAACGTGCTCCCGCTTTCTAAAAAGCCGGACACCTTTGTTCTGTCTTCCTTTGCGAGCGAAACGATGACGGCTGAGGCCTCTGCCCTCGGCGTCAGTTATTTTCTGCTCAAACCCTGCGATCTGGGTGCTCTGGCAGAGCGCATGATTCAGCGCACGACGCTTTCCTGTGAGGCGCCCGTCAGCTCGCTGAAAAAGCTTGACGCAGACCTAGATATCGAGATGCGCGTGACTTCGATGATTCATGAAATTGGAATTCCGGCGCACATCAAGGGGTATCAATATGTGCGAGAGGCGATTATCATGACCGTGAAAGACATGGAGGTCATTAACGCCATCACGAAGGTTTTATATCCTGCCGTAGCGAAAAAATTCAAAACGACAAGCTCACGCGTGGAGCGCGCAATCCGACATGCGATTGAAGTCGCGTGGGATCGCGGTGATATTGAGGTGCTGAATAGTTTTTTTGGCTACACGGTGTCGAACATCAAGGGAAAGCCGACGAACAGCGAGTTTATCTCTATGATCGCCGATAAAATCCGTCTGCAAATGAGAATCAGCTAATCAGCAAAGTAAAATAAAGCGGCTTTCGGGTAACCGAAAGCCGCTTTTTTTCACGATGTTAAATTATTTTGCGTTGAAATCAATATAATATTGTTGCAATTTAAAAAACAATACTCTATACTAAAACTGTATCAGCATCGAAAGCGAGGTGCCAATTTGGAGAAAAAAATCACGGTTTTTGCAGGCCACTATGGGTCTGGAAAAACAAATTTATCCCTGAATTATGCAGTGTATCTCAGACAGAAACACGAAAATGTGATGATTTGCGATGTTGACATTGTCAACCCGTATTTTCGTACCAAAGATAGCGAAGAAATGCTGAAACAACACGGTATTCGCTTGATTTCAAACCAGTTTGCTAACTCTAACCTCGACATTCCTTCGGTGCCGCCCGAGACAGCCTCGGCATTCAACGATCTCAGTGCGTATTCCGTATTTGACGTCGGGGGAGATGATAGCGGCGCTATCGTTCTTGGGCAATATGCCGCGCGTATTGCGCAAAGCGACTATGAAATGCTGCTTGTTGTAAATAAATACCGGTTTATGACGGCGTCTCCGGAGTCGGTTTTAAGCTATATCCGGGAGATTGAGGCAGCATCCTCGCTTCGCTTTACGGGCATCGCCAACAACTCAAACTTGGGTGACCAGACGACTCTTGAGCATTTTTGGCGCGGCATCGATTATGCGAACGAAATTTCGCGTCTGTGCGGTCTTCCCATACGAATGCACTGCTTGCGGGCCGATCTTGCAAAAACGCTTGAAATCATTCCGGAGCATTTGTTTCCGGTCGAGATATACAGGAAAGAAAAATGGAAAATCTAGCAAACGATATAGGAGGTTACGTATGGCAAAAGTAGTATTTACAGAGGATCGCTGCAAGGCGTGCGGCTTATGTATCGAAGTATGCCCGCGAAAGATCCTGGCGCTGAAAGAGGGCGTTCTGAATAAGAAAGGATACAGCCCGTGTCACTGCATCGACGAATCGAAGTGCATCGGCTGTGCCATGTGCGCGACGATGTGCCCCGATTGCGTCATCGAAGTTTACCGTTAGGAGGAACGAGGCATGGGTGAAAAATTTTTGATGAAGGGCAATGAGGCCCTGGCGGAAGCGGCCATTATGGCTGGCTGCCGCAACTTCTTTGGATATCCGATCACACCGCAGACCGAGCTTGCCGCCTATATGGCGAAAAGAATGCCGAAGGTTGGCGGAACGTTCCTGCAGGCCGAGAGCGAAGTAGCTGCCATCAATATGGTTTACGGCGCATCGGCAACCGGCAAGCGCGTGATGACCTCGAGCTCCAGCCCGGGAATTTCGCTGAAAAGCGAGGGCATCTCGTATCTGGCGGGCGCTGATCTTCCTGCGCTGATCGTCAATGTCCAGCGCGGCGGCCCCGGACTGGGCGGCATTCAGCCTGCGCAGGCCGACTATTTCCAGGCCACGCACGGCCCCGGCCATGGTGATTTCCGCTTGCTGGTTTTTGCGCCGAGCACGATTCAGGAAGTGGTAGACACCGTATTTCTTGCGTTTGAAAAAGCTGACGAATATCGTATGCCTGCAATGATTTTGGCGGATGGTATTTTGGGCCAGATGATGGAGCCGGTCGAGTTCCCCGAGCACGCAGAGGTTAAAAAGTTTGAAAAGCCTTGGGCAACGGACAGAACGATGGGCAAGCGTGACCGCAACATCGTCAACTCGCTGTTTCTGCAGCCTGACGAGCTAGAGCGCTATAACTTCGAACGCTTTGCACGCTATGACAAAATCATTGAGACCGAGCAGCGTTGGGAAGAGTTTATGCTCGACGATGCGGAGTACATTGTGGTTGCTTACGGCGCATCTGCCCGTATTGCGAAAAACGCCATTCGCCTTGCCCGCCAGAAGGGCATTAAGGCCGGACTGATTCGTCCGATCACCCTGTGGCCGTTCCCCGAGAAGATTCTTAAGGAAAAGGCCAAGACGGCAAAGGCGTTTATTTCGGCCGAGCTGAGCATGGGACAAATGATGAATGATATCAAGCTCGCCATTGAGTGCGCGCGTCCCGTCTATCTCGCAAATCGCGTCGGCGGCATGGTCTACACACCCGATGAGATTGTTGCCGTGATTGAAAAGGCAATGGGAGGTTCCAACTGATGGAAAAAATATTTTCTAGAACACCTATGCTGACCGATGTCAGCACGCACTATTGCCCGGGCTGCACACACGGCATCATCCACCGCATCGTCGCTGAGGCCATTGATGAGCTCGGCCTTGCGGATCAGACGGTCGGCGTGTGCCCCGTCGGCTGCTCCGTGCTTGCGTATAACTATTTTAACTGCGATATGATCGAAGCAGCGCACGGACGTGCTCCGGCCGTGGCAACGGGCGTGAAGCGCGCGTTGAACGGTGATGTCAACGTGTTTACCTATCAGGGCGACGGCGACCTGGCGGCCATTGGTACGGCGGAAATCGTTCACGCCGCGACGCGCGGCGAGAACATCACCGCCATTTTCGTCAACAATGCGATTTACGGCATGACGGGCGGCCAGATGGCACCCACTTCGCTGCCTAACATGGTAACACAGACCACCCCGTACGGTCGCGACACTGCGGCTGCCGGATATCCCATCCGCGTTTGCGAAATGCTGTCTACGCTGACCGGAACCGCTTACGCCGAGCGCGTAGCGGTGGACAGCGTGAAGAACATTAATGCTGCAAAGCAGGCGATTAAGAAGGCGTTCACCATGCAGAAGGAAAACCGCGGCTTCAGCATCGTAGAGGTACTTTCCACCTGCCCGACCAACTGGGGCATGACGGCTCCGAAAGCGCTTGGCTGGCTGCGCGACAATATGATGCCCTATTATCCGCTCGGAAACTACAAAGACGTAACGAAGGGGGAATAAGGCATGGAACAGAGTATTGTAATTGCCGGCTTCGGCGGGCAGGGCGTTCTTTTCATCGGCAAGTTCCTGGCTTATGCCGGGCTTGTGCAGGGGCATGAGGTTTCCTGGCTTCCGTCTTACGGCCCTGAAATGCGCGGCGGCACGGCGAATTGTAACGTAGTGGTTAGCGATATGCC
>MEFT01000081.1 GCA_001725215.1 Clostridium sp. SCN 57-10 | reverse complement strand
AATTTTCATACGATTATCCCCTGCGTTATTTTATACGGAATCATGAATGGCGCTTTGTATGCGCAGAAACATGTCAATGGAATGATTATACTTGCATCCTTTCCGGAAAACAAGACGACGATATGGTTAGAAACCGTCATCAGCGGATACAACAGCTGCTTAAACTATCTGTGTGTTTTGCGGCGCACAGGCAGGCGAGCCGCTTGGCACCAGAAAAAGACCAGCCGCTTACCGACATCGGCAAGCGGCTGGCATAAGTGGTATTGATACGAACCGGAGGGTAGGGGCTTACTTTGATCTTATTTGCAGCCGACAATAAGAAACATTCCCTTATTGTCAATTTCAATGCTCGTTTGCAGCCCCGAACTTTCAAAATAATGCTTGATCACATCGATTGCCGGTAAAATATCTTCTGCTACTGCTTCCGAAGCATTTTTATGCAAATGGTTTATCGCATCTCTACTTTGGGAGTGACCAATTGCAAGCTTGCCACCAACTTTTAAGTATTTGGCAATCGCTTTAATTGCTGCTTGCTTGTCAGGGAAATGGGGGAAAACTGAATAGCAAATTACGCAGTCGAAGGATTCATTTGGCAAATGTTCTTCTAAAACATCACCACAAACAAACGTGACATTATCATACTTATATTTCTGCTGTGCAACTTGCAGCATTTTATCAGAAACATCAATTGCAGTAATCTTCCCTCGGTCTCCAACTTGTTCTGTTAAAAAGGGTAACAGTATCCCGGTTCCAGTTCCAACGTCGAGTACCTTTGCCCCATTTTGAATGTTGAGCAAGTTTAAAATACGCTTGATTTTGTCTGTGTCATGCTGACAAATGTCATCCCATTTATCAGCCATTGAATTAAAGAATTCCTTTTGAGTCATTAAACGGCATGCCTTCTCTCTATTAGATCGCTTTTTTAGAATTAAACCATTCCAGAATTACATGATGTGTAGCTTTATCCGCTATTTGTCAAGCGCTCACATCACCCCATCCGTTGTAAGGATAGGCACCCGCAAGGCTTATTCCTCCAGGCAAATAAACGGCAATCTTAAATCAGCTCAGCGCTTTTTAACCATAGCCAAGCCACCTTATATTGAACCTTTAAGCTTATCCCTCAACTCTTCACATCAACGCCACACATCGACGTGAAATAAGCCGGTCATTTTTACAGATTGATGCATTCAATTTACGGAAATATATCTATATCATCATTGTAGCATTTTCCGTTCATGGAAACAAGTCAATGCGTGCATTCCTGTGGAAACAGCCCCCCTTAACCGATATGACGAGCCGCTATTCGGCGGTCGGTCAAAAAAGTCACTATTTACGAGGACAATTGCATCGTGGCATTCAAGCCCGGTTTGACGATGGACGTGAAAGAATAAGAAAAAATGAGAAAAGCACTCTACGAAATTCGGTGTAGAGTGCCTTGCTTTTCTGTATTCAGAATTTGGTAAGCAGGAATTATGCCATTTGCTTCACTATTCCCATTTGAAGAACTTAATTGCCACAAATGAACAGATTAGCGCAATTGCAACCATTACACAGATTGGCAACAGGATATTATCCATCGGCAACCCCAAGGTGGCAGATTTTAATATTTTGATTCCTTGTGTTAACGGTAAGAAGTCAACCATATTCTGCATCGTTTTTGGCATTACTTCGTATGGAAGTGTTGCCCCTGAGAAAATCAGCATTGGAAAATACAATGCGCTTGCGATAATGCCTGCGACTTTAGAATTTTTGGCAATGCCGCCAACCATCATGCCAATGCTAAACATTGAAACCATTACCAATATCCACCCTAGAATAAATTCCAATATGCTGCCTTGCATTTTGAAGCCGAAGAATATCGTTCCCACAGCAAAAAGCGTGAGTAAAGAAATTAAAGCGTATAGAAAATATATGGTTACTTCTACAAACAGAATTGTAACAGGGCTTATGGGGGTAACCTTGAATCGTTTTAAAATTTGCTTGCTTCTGTAATCAGACACGACTAGGGGCAATCCCATAACTCCGCCTGCACAAATCGCAATGCTTGCCAACGCGCCAAAGGATTGTTGAATAAATGTATAGCCTGCGCCCTCGAATGCAGGCATGCTTCCATAGATAATGCCTAGCACGACAAGTATAACAACAGGCATTATAACTGCAAAAATCAACATGTCCATACCACGTAAGGATAGCTTAAGCTCAGTTTTAAGTAATGTGTTATAGGATTTCATTTTCCACTGCCTCCTCATCCGTAAACCAAAGATAAGCATCCTCAAATTTGTCGCAAGAACTTTGATTAATTGCTTCAGGTACCGTTCCGTAAAATACCGGTTTGCCCATTTTCAAAATGCAAATCTCATCGCACAAGGTTTCTACTTCATCCATGAAATGAGAAGTCAGCAAGATAGTAAGACCGTCAGCTTTAAGCTTTGAGAGCATCTGCCAAACATCTCTCCTGGCTTTTGCATCAAGACCTGTGGTAAGCTCATCTAAAAATACCACTTGCGGGTTTGGTATTAAGGCAAGCACAATAAACAAGCGCTGCTTTTGTCCTCCTGAAAGCTCTTTTACAAGGGTATTTACCTTGTCATCGACACCGAACTTTGCTAAAAGATTTTTGTAATCCGCCGTTTTTTTGTATAGAGATGCGGTTACCTCACAAAGCTCACCAACCCTAATGTTTTCTTGATAAAACGACTCTTGGAACTGCACACCAACTTGCTCAAAAAGCTTTTTGCGATTGGTCGTCGGGTTCATTCCCAATATAGAAACAACGCCGCTGCTTGCTTTTTTTGTACCTAGAACACAGTCAATGGTTGTGCTCTTTCCTGAACCGTTTGCCCCGAGCAATCCAAATACCGTACCTGGCTTTACCGAAAAACTGAAGTCATTAACCGCTTTCAGGGTGCCGTAGGATTTTGACAGGTGCTCGACTTTGATTATATCCTCCATTATCCAGTCCTCCTCTTGTATGATATAAATAGAATAACACCAGACAAAAGTCTGGTGTTATAGTGGAGGGTTTGAATGTTTATCTTTGATTTCATATAGTAGATTAATAATGCTTTCAGCATTTTTCTTTGCAGCATTGAGAGAAACAATTAGCTTGTCGCAAACGGAAGCAATGTCTTCGTTTCCATTAGGCGTATTGAGCACTTGCTTTGTATCCGCATTTTCATTTTGAAATACAGCGTTCATCATTCTCAGAATCGCCGAAAGGGAATAATTTGCGCACCGAAGAGAACGAATAATTTTCAGCTTTTTGATATCCTCAGAATCGTAAACCCGATAACCATTTTCCTTACGTTTTATCTTTAAAAGGCCATTCATTTCCCAGCTTCGAAGCGTATCTATTGTAATTCCCAGAACAGCTGAAACTTCTTTCCGCCTCAAAAGCTCCGTTGTTTCTTCAAAAGAGCTTTTGAGAAAAGTATTCGTGATTGCCGCCGCTTCATTTGCATTGGCGATTTCTGATTCAGCAATATAAATATACGTGTTTGTCAAATCAATGGCATCTTCATATTGTCCCTTGGCAGAAAGCTTCACTACTTCAATCATTCTTTTTCGCAGCCCGCTTTGAAGCAGCTCAATTTGAAAAGCAGTGCGTGCAAGCCTAAATTGGTCTATATGAACATCGCCAAAAATTCTATATCCGTTTGTTTTACGCAATGGCTTTGGAATAAGTCTCAATTCTTCATACATTCGCACTGTGTTTGGATGAACGCCGATTATCTTTGCGATTTGACTTGTTGTATATGTATTTTCTATGGTATCACCATCTTTCAAAAAAACGGCTTATTTACCGGGGTTTCCGCATATTCAGTCTTTTACCCTTGACATCAATACTACCGTCTCGACGTGCGCCGTTCTGGGGAACATATCGAATGCGCGGGCGGCGGACAGCGTATAGCCCCCCTCGCGCAGCAGCGCGCAGTCGCGCGCCAGCGTCGCGCAGTCGCACGACACATACACGACGCGCTGCGGCGCAAGGCGTAAAATAGCGTCGATCGCCTGCGCGTCAAGCCCCTTGCGCGGCGGATCGCACACGACGACCTCGGGGCGCAGCCCCTCGGCAAGCAGCTGCGCCGCCGTTTCGCCCGCATCGCCGCACAAAAAGCGCGCGTTTTCCACACCGGCGCGCGCCGCATTGGCCTGTGCGTCGTCAATCGCCTCGGGCACGATTTCACAGCCGACGGCTGTGCCCGCCTGCTGCGCGAGCAGCAGCGTGATTGTTCCGATGCCGCAGTAAAGGTCGAGCACCGTGCTTTGCCCGTCGAGCGCGGCATACGCGAGCGCCTGCTCGTACAGCGCCTCGGTCTGCCGCTTGTTCACCTGATAGAACGAAAGTGGCGACAGCGAAAACGGCGTACCGCACAGCGTATCCGCAAGCCGCCCCTCGCCCCACAGCGTGATGCAGCGGTCGCCGAGCACCCGGTTGGTCGCCTCGTCGTTGACGTTGAGCACAACGCCCGTCAGTTCCGCACACGCGGAGCGCGCCCGCGCGACCAGCTCGTCTACATACGGCAGGCGCGGCTTTGCTGCCACAACGGTCAAAAGTACTCCGTTGTCGGCGCACCGCGCATATACATGACGTAATATTCCATTTCTCGTTTCCTCGTCGTATACCGAAACGCCGAACTCGTCCGCCCAATCGCACACGGCGCGGCACACAGCGACGGCGCGAGCATCCTGAATGGGGCAGTCGTCGGTTGCGATCACGTCGTGGCTGCGCCCGCGGTAAAAGCCGAACACCGTACGTCCGTTTTGCCTGCCGAGCGGAAACTGCGCCTTGTTGCGATAACGCGTCACCTGCGGCGACGGCACGACGGGCGGCAGCGCGACGTCAAAGCCGCCGATGCGGCGCAGCGCGTCCTCCACCTTTTGGCGCTTCATATACAGCTCTTCGTCATATTCGAGGTGGCGCGTTGCGCAGCCGCCGCAAAGCGGATAAACGGCGCAGCCCGCGTCGGTGCGGTGCGGCGACGGTGCGACGAGCTGCTCGACGCGCCCGAACGCATAGTTTTTCAGCACCTTGACAATACGCACGCGCAGCACGTCGCCGCGCGCCGTATTCGGCACAAAAACAGCCATGCCCTCGATGCGCGCGATGCCCGTCCCTTCGGACGAATAGGCGGTAATCTCCGCCTCGTAAATCTCGTTTTTTTGCAGACTCATTCCGCATCCTCCGGCAGCCAACGCGCGTCGAGCAGTCCTTCGAGCGCAGAATATTGCAGCGACACAAACGCCGGCTTGCCCTCGCTGATCGCACCGCTCTGCCACCAAAGGGTCAGCCCGGTCTCGGTCAGCACAAAGTCGGTCGGCTGCAGGCGCGCCATTGCGTTTTGCTCAAAATCGCGACTGAGCTGCACGGCAGATTGAAGCTTAAGCCCACCGAGCACCAGCTCGGTCAGCTTGGGCATAAAGGCGCTTTCTTCGCCGGGAAACAGGTCGTAAAGCGACATTTTCCCGCCGTTTTCCATAGAGAACGTTTCAGGCAGAATCGTCTGCTCACGGACGTCGCCGCCCTCGCCGCGCGTCACACGGCGCAGCACGGAAAGCACGCGAGCATCGCACCGCGCAATTTCATAGCTCGCGTCAACCGCGCCCGATTCAAACTGCGTTCCCGCCTCGGCCGCGTCACGGAAGTGGGCACGCATTTCTTCCAGCACGTCAAGCTCGCACAGCGCGGTCAGCTCGTCCAGGCGGTCGGCGTAATATTGATCTACCTGCGCCCACGCGCCCTCGGTGCCCGCAAAAGAGGGCACACGCAGCGCCACGCGCAGCAGCTGTGTTTTGGCGGCATCGTCGGCGGTATAGGTTTTCTCCACAACCTGTTCGGATGGCACGGGCACGCCGTTCGGCGTGGTCGTCGTGGTGGTTGCTTCGGACGTGCTAGTCGTTTCGGTGATCGGCTGCGTCGTATCCGACTCGTCGACGCGGGTGCACGCCGCCGCGATGAGCAGCAGCGCGCACAGCAAAGGCAGCAGCTTTTTCATGCGTTTTCCTCCTTCTTGGGCGCAGGCAGTGCTTGCTGATGCAAAAGCTCCTGCGCAATCTTCCACAGCGTGACGATTTTGCCCTCATCGGGCTCAAACCGCACGGTCCCTACTTCTTCAAAATAAATGTCAAGCCGCTCGCCCGGATCACACGCCATCGAAAGCAGCCGCATATGGCGAATAGAAAACATGCGGCGCTCGCCGTTTGCCTCACCCTCCCACGAGATCGCCTCGCGATCCATGCGCAGCGTTCCGTGGCCGGCCGGCACATAGCGGCGGCCGTCGTAAAGCATCACGACGCTCGGTGCGGTGAGCAGAAAATCGGGCTGCGCAATCGCCTCGCGCATCACCTCGGTCTGTGCGCGGTACCAGTCGCGCAGCGTAGTGGGCATCACGCTGCCCTCTTCCGGATGGATATGCATATCCGCACCGACCGTTCCCGTGTTTCCGCAAGCGTTGCACCAAAGGCGGTCACCCTTGGACGCATAGCTGTATCGCGCGCCGCACTTAGGGCAGATGCACGCGATGGTTTCATACCCCTTTGCACGGTGCTTGCCGCGAAAAGACGCACCCGTGCGCTCCTGCCACGCGTAGACGTCATAATCAATGGCGGCGATGATGCGCTCCGCAATAGCCGCTTCGCTGTGCTCCTTCAGCTCCTCAGGGCGGAAGAGCACCTCCGTCTCGGCGTCGATACGTCCACGGTTGAGCGCCGTTCCGCAAAAGCGGCTGCGCAGGAAAAAGCTGCCGTTGAGCCGCGCGGCGACGACCGTCGCCCCGCTTTTTTTGGCAAGCCGGCCGATGGACCACATCGACGTCTGCCCCGCGGGCGAAATGCAGATGGCGCCGCCGTTTCGCAGCGTACGCAGCATGGCAGACATACAGCGCGCGTCGGGCGCAAACTGAATTTTGGGAATCACGCCGAGCAGGCGCAGCAGAGGTGAAAGCCCCGGCTTGCGAAAAAAGTGCTGGGTGCAGACATAGTGTAATCTGCGCCGCGGAAAGGCGGAGGCAGAAAGCAGATAATCCATCATACCCTCGTGCGCGCACACCACGAAAAGCGGGCCCGTTTCGGGAATGGCGTCACGCTCCGTGCAGCGATAGCCGCAAAAGCGGCGCAGCAGCACACGCACAACGGCGCGTGCCGGATCATAAAGCCACGGCGCGGGTTCGCGTACGCCGCCGGCTGTTTTCTCAACGATTGCCACGTTATAGTCTCCTTTTCCACGCGAAAATGTCTTTGATCGCCTTCTCGCTCGGTTTTCTCCATTATATAGTAGCAAATGTGCCTTGTAAACCGATTTTTATGCGAAGAGTGTTCGCCTGCCCTTGTATTTTCCATGTATAATGCTATAATAGATGCGTATGCGGGTCTTCGCAGCAGACCGCGCATATACTATCCATCACGCCCCGTTGCAGCCGGGGCGCGAGCGCGGCGGATTTGCAGCATCTGACCGCAAAACTTTATGAAATGGGAGATCGAAATGAACAATGTGTATCTCGTCGGTGCCTGTCGCACCGCAGTCGGCAGTCTGAGCGGAACGCTCGCCCCCTTCTCCGGCGCCCAGCTTGGCGCAATGGTCATTAAGGAAACCCTCAAGCGTGCCGGCGTAGACGCCGCGTGCGTGGACGAGGTTGTGATGGGCAACGTTCTGCAGGCGGGCGCGGGCCAGAGCCCGGCGCGCCAGATGGCGATTCTTGCGAATATTCCCGCCGAGGTGCCCGCCACCACCATCAATAAGGTCTGTGGCTCGTCGATTCACGCCGTTACGATGGCATACCGCTACATCCTCTCGGGCGAGGCCGACTGCGTCATCGCGGGCGGCGCGGAGAGCATGTCCAACGCGCCGATGGCCGTTCACGGCATGAGAACCGGCGTCAAGATGGGTAACCAGACGATGGTCGACACCATGATCAACGACGGACTGTGGGATGCCTTCAACAATTATCATATGGGTATCACCGCTGAGAACGTCGCCGAGAAATACAGCATCACACGCGAAATGCAGGATGAATTCGCCGTTGCCTCGCAGACCAAAGCCGCTGCCGCTGTCGCTACGGGCGCGTTTAAGGACGAAATCGTTCCGGTAGAGATTCCGCAGCGCAAGGGCGACCCCATCATCTTCGATACCGACGAATATATCAAGCCGGGCACGACGCTTGACAAGGTTGCAAAGCTGAAGCCCGCCTTTAAGAAAGACGGCACCGTGACCGCCGCCAACGCCTCGGGCATCAACGACGGCGCGGCTTGCGTGCTCGTCTGCTCCGAGAAGTTCGTCAAGGAGCACAACCTCAAGCCGATGGCGCGCATCATCGCGACCGGCTCGAAGGGCGTTGACCCGTCCGTCATGGGCCTCGGCCCCATTCCGTCCGTGCAGGCGGCATACGCCAAATGCGGGCTGACGACGAACGACATCGACGTATTTGAGGCCAACGAAGCCTTCGCCGCGCAGGCGATCGCCGTCGGCCGTGACCTCGGCATTCCTGCCGAGAAGCTGAACCCGAAGGGTGGCGCCATTGCCATCGGCCATCCGATCGGCGCTTCGGGCTGCCGCATTCTCGTCACGTTGCTGCACGAGCTGAAGGCAGGCCAGAAGGGCGTTGCCACGCTGTGCATCGGCGGCGGTATGGGTGAAGCCGTCATCGTCGA
>MEFT01000080.1 GCA_001725215.1 Clostridium sp. SCN 57-10 | reverse complement strand
CGCCCGGCAGGCGGTAGGCGGGCAGCTCCATGACAAACGGAACGGCCTTGCCCGTAAAGGCGGTTTTGCTTAGAACGAGCGCCGAGAGAATGGCCATCAAAACGCCGCCGCCGTACAGCGCAAACATGACGAGCGCGCCGTGTCGTGGGAAGAACGCCGCGGTAAAGACCGCATAAATCGGCAGCTTCGCGCTGCAAGACATAAACGGTGTAAGCATGATGGTCATTTTGCGGTCGCGCTCGCCGGGGAGCGTGCGCGTCGCCATAATGGCGGGCACCGAGCAGCCGAATCCGATGAGCATCGGCACAAACGAGCGGCCTGACAGGCCTATCTTGCGCAGCAGCTGATCCATGACAAAGGCGACGCGCGCCATATATCCGCTGTCTTCCAGCAGGGAAAGGAAGAAAAACAGCGTGACGATGATGGGCAGAAAGCTGAGCACGCTGCCCACACCGGCGAGCGCGCCGTCCACAATGAGAGAATGGATGACGGGGTTGATGCTTGCCGCCGTCAGCCCCCGGTCGACAAGGGCAATCAATGCGTCGATGCCGAGCCCCAACCAGTCAGACAGCGTGTTGCCGATCACGGAAAACGTGAGCCAAAAGACAGTGAGCATGATGCCAAGGAAAATGGGAATCGCGAAAATACGGTGGGTCAGCACGGCGTCAATTTTATGCGAGCGCGCTTGCTCGCGCGTTTCACGCGGCCTATGCACCGTTTTGGCGCACAGCCTTCCGATGTAATCATAGCGCATATCGGCAAGCGCAGCTTCGCGGTCGGTGCCAAGCGCCGTTTCCATGTCTTCTACGATGTGACGAATGATCTCAATGTCGCCCTCGTGAATATGAAGCGCCTCGAGCATCGGCGCGTCGCCCTCGACCAGCTTGGTTGCCGCAAAGCGTGTGGGAATGCCGCGCTCTGCAGCGTGGTCTTCGATGATGTGCGAAATGGCGTGAATCGCTTTATGTACCTCACCCACGCAAAAATCCAGCTTGTTTGGCGTGCGTTTTTCGGTGGCGACGCGGATGGCGCGGTCGATCAGCTCGTGCACGCCCTCATTTTTGCTCGCCACGATGGGTACAACCTCGACGCCGAGCGCCTCCGAAAGCGCGAGCACATCTACTGTGCCGCCTGCGGAGCGCACTTCGTCCATCATGTTAAGCGCGAGGATCATGGGGATTTGAAGTTCCATGAGCTGTAACGTCAGATACAGATTGCGCTCGATGTTGGTCGCGTCAAGAATGTTGATGATGGCGTCCGGCTTGTCGCGCAGCAGAAAATCGCGCGTGACGACTTCTTCTGATGTATATGGAGAAAGAGAATAGATGCCCGGCAGGTCGACGACGCTTGCGCCCGCATGCCCTCGAATCGCTCCTTCTTTGCGCTCTACGGTAACGCCGGGGAAGTTGCCCACATGCTGGTGCGAGCCGGTGAGCTGATTAAACAGAGTCGTCTTGCCGCAGTTTTGGTTTCCAGCCAGCGCAAACGTCAGGTTCATACACGCGCCCCCTCGATGGCGATTTTCGCGGCGTCGTCAAGCCGCAGCGTCAGTTCATAGCCGCGCAGGCAGATCTCAATGGGGTCGCCGAGCGGCGCGCGCTTGCGCACCATGACGGACGTCTTGGGTGTGATGCCCATATCAAGCAGACGGCGGCGCAGTGCGCCTTCTCCGCCAACCGCCGTAACCACGGCGTTCTCTCCGATTGCAAGCTGGTCCAGGGTCATAGAAATATCCTCCTTTTGGTTAGCTAAAACTAACCAAACACTCAAAAAAGCAGCGCGGTTAGTCTAAACTAACACTCGCCTATAGTCAGAATAAATCATATTGGGGAAAATGTCAACCCCTTTTGAAAAAATGATTGAGATATGTTATGATGGACAAAATCTACTGTGTGCAAAGGAACTTGCCTATGAAAATTATGGCCATTGATCTTGGCGACGTGCGCACCGGCGTTGCGTTTTCTGACCTTACGGGAATGATAGCCGGACGCGCTTATACCATAACGGAGTACAGCAGGGATAAGCTGCTTGCCCGCCTGTGCACCGAGCTTGCGGCAGAGCAGCCCGACGAAGTGGTGCTTGGACTGCCGATCAATATGAACGGCACCGAGGGTGAGCGCGCCGCGAAGTCGCGCGCGTTTGCAAGCCAACTAGAAGAAAAGTGGGGCAAGCCCATTGTGCTTTGGGACGAGCGCGGCACGAGTGTGACGGCAAACCGCATTTTAAGCGACGCGGGCAAAAAGAGAGGGCGCCAGCGCGCGCAGGTAGACGCAGTCGCGGCGTCGGTCATTTTACAGGCATACCTCGATTACCGCAACCGTACAAGATAATCACGGCGAAATAGTAAATATTGCTATTGATTTTGACAAATTTATGGTATTATCCTAACATATGGCACAGAGAGAACCGCACTTACCGCGCGTTCACAAAGGAGTGGTTGGATGATGCACAAGAAAAGCCGTATTTACACAGCGACGATTACGCTGCTTTGCGCTGTCTTTATATTCGCTTCGCCGAATATGCTTGCCGCAATGGGGCCTTCGCCCTGGGCCGCGCCGCAGATTGAACAGGCAATCTCCTTGGGGCTGGTGCCAGAATTACTTCAGTCAGACTATCAGTCGCCCATTACAAGAGAAGACTTCTGCAGACTGCTTTACCACGTGCTGTTCGGGCAAGAGACAGAAATTACGCTCGAGCAGGACAACCCGTTTACCGATGTAGACGATCCGCAGATCCGATATTTGGCACAGCGCGGTATCGTTTCGGGGCACGGAAACGGTATTTTTTCGCCGCAGGACGGGCTGACGCGGCAGCAAGCCGCTGTGCTTTTGACCAATGCAGCCCGCGACTTCGGGCGCGATCTTGCGCGCGACATGAGCTTTATGTTCCAGTCTCCCATGAGCGACAGGGCGGGTTTTGCTCCGTGGGCGGCCGACTCAATTGCGTGGGTGCGCCGTGCAAGCATCATGGCGGGCACCAAGGCAAATAAGTTTGACCCGCAGGGCCGTTATACGCGCGAGCAGGCGATCATTACCATGCTCCGCTTTTTTGATGTGGTCATCGGGCAAAAGGATTACCGCAATTTTCAGAACTATGTTGTATCGCTTGCTCCTTTAACGATAGAGAATGACGTTTTTTCCATGAGCATCCCCGCCAATGTGCCTTATTACAGAAATATCGAACAAAAAACTTTGGAGTATTGCGATTGGGTGCAGGAGGCCTCCGGCTTATCGTTCTTGCCGAAGGGGAAGCAGTATAGCAAGATAACAATCATCAACTCCGGGGACGGGGCACCCTTGGGGGGTGAGGATGGCATAGAAATACAAGATATGGATTATATCTTTCATGATCATACACATCCAGATTTTGTTTATTTGCACGAGCTTTCTCATACGCTGCAATGGCGCGCAGCTTTTATCGACTGCAGGCCGTTTCAAGAGGCATTTGCCATTTTGAACAGCGCAAAGGTCGCAAAGAAGCAAGGCATGGATTTCTTATATCGTTATTTGATGTCGTTTAACTATGCGTTTATTGAACCTGAAACGGAAAGGGCTATTATCTCATCCGACTTTGAAACATATTACAGAACAAGCAAAAGCGACTGGGATGTTTACTTGGTTGGATTCCGTTTCGGGGTTTATTTGGAGGAACGGTACGGAGACGATATCTTCGCGAAAATCATTCAAAATTATGGGGCAAAGGTAGGTGCGCTCAAAACCTCAAGAGACCAGTTCGTCGATTTTTTGAAAAACCAGACGAGCCAAAACGTGTTTCAAGATTTTGTTGATTGGTATTGGGATAATAAGTCGATTTTCGCAGAGAAGGATGAGCCGGAGCAGCAAGCCGGTACAGTGAACTGCCTGCCTGTGATCAACAAGCATTTTAAGAATTATACTCAATATCGGAATATAAAATTTCAGACCTCGGTGACCATCGATTTCCGCGATTCACACGCGCTTGCGCAAATGCATGGATATACGGTGAACGGCATCAGCGCAACCATCGGCACGAAGGGGCGGATTACAGTTGCGGCATTTGACAAGGATGGAAAACAGATTGGCAAAATTACGATGAATGCGGATGAGAATCAAAAGGTTACGTTTAAAGATGCGGTGACGCTCGTTGTGATAGGAACGAATGGACATCTTTTCTTCAACCCGGACTTTGAAACCAACTACTCCAAGTAAGAAATGAAAGCATCCATCCGCCCGATTTTGCTCGAAAAAAGTTGACATAGTACTTTTCCTACGGTAGTATATGAGGTGGATTTATCATCCGTTTTTATTTTCAAACACAGAAGGAGAAAGCTCATGAAGAAGTCAATTGCTTTGCTGCTCAGCGTCTTCGTTCTGGTCGGTGCGTTTGCCGGATGCGCAGGAAAACCTGCCGACGCAACCACCACCGCAGCTCCCGCGGGTACCACCGCCGCAACCACCGCGGCCCCCCAGGAGGCCAAGAAAATCGCAATCATCTGCGATCCCGTCGGCGTCAACCCGTTCTTGACGCAGGTCGTCGATAAGTTTGCCGAGGTTAAGGCCGCCGGCACCTATCCGATGGACTATAAGGTCATCGAGTGCTCGGATGACACCGCTTGGAGCGAGAACATCCGCGCCGCGGTCGAAGAGAACTTTGACTTTGTGCTCGTCGTCGGCTGGCAGGGCGCGGATCCCCTCAACGAGGTCGCCACCCAGTTCCCCGACAAGGCGCAGTATGCCATCATCGACACCGTGTGCGACAACCCGAACGTCAAGTCTTACATCTTTAAGCCCCAGGAGGCTGCCTATCTGATCGGCGTTGTCGCCGCGATGGTCAGCGCCGATGCCGGCAAGCCCGCGGGCCCGTTCGGCGGCGTGCACGCCAACCCCGGCCAGGGCAGCTTTGAGTGGCGCTATGGCTACATGGAGGGCGTCCGTGCCATCAACCCCGACGTCAAGATGAGCGACTTCATCTTCAACTACACCAAGTCCTATACCGATGCCCCCATCGCCAAGGAATTGGCGCTGCAGCAGGCCGCGCAGGGCTGCGTGTTCATCAACGCCGCTTCCGCTGTTGCTGACTTCGGCACGTTTGAAGCTGCTGCCGAAAAGGGCTTCTACACCTCCGGTCAGGACTCTGACCAGACCACGCCCGATAACAAAAACATCCTCACCACGCAGGTCAAGTATACCGGCATCGTCGCCGGAATGGCCATCGACGAGTTCTTCAACGGCGGCATTCAGCCGGGCACCGTTGCCCTCGGACTGGCTGACGGCGTTGTCGGCGCGGTTTACATCACCGACGACGGCACGAACCCCCGCAACACCGAGATTCTGACCGATGCAATCGTGGAGCGCGCCCGCCAGGCTGCCGAAGACATTAAGTCGGGCAAGCTGGTGCTCACCGTTCCCCTCGAGGAAGACTACTCGTTCTAAAACATGGAAGGGGGATGCGGGGCATCCCCCTTTTTGTTTGGCTCCTGCGTGCTTTGGTATTATATTATTCAAGCAGCAAAGAAGCCAAGCCGGCCGTTATCCAAAGCCTTTTTGCCCTCCGCGTTCGCGGGGGGCAAATTTTATGGTGTCGGCTTGCCAAAAGGCGCTTTATCATGGTATACTGATACAGTTAATCAACTGGAAAAGAGGGTTATATGAAACAGAGTAAGCGCGAAAGCTTCGCGCATCGTGCGCTGACGCTCGCGCTTCCCATCGCGCTGCAAAACCTGCTGTCTTCGTGCGCCGGCCTTGTCGATACGGCGATGGTGGTCGGCATCGGAAACGTCGCCATCGCGGGCATGGGCGTTGCAGGGCGCTGGACTTTTTTATACAGCGTCGTCGTGTTTGGACTGTGCTCCGGCTCGTCGGCTCTCATCGCACAGTTTTGGGGCGCGAAGGATGCGCGCAGCATCCGGCGCGCGTTCGGCGTGGGTTCGCTGTTCGCGCTTATCATTTCGGTGGTGTATGCCGTTGTGAGCATGACGTTTCCCGAACACATGATGCGCGTGTTCACGGCAGACCGTGCGCTCATCGAAACGGGCGCGATTTACCTGCGCAACGTCGCGCTCTGGGCGCCGTTTTTTGCTGCCACCATGATCGCGGCGTCGGCGCTGCGATCGACGGAGGACGTCATTACGCCGCTTATCACCTCCGGACTATCGGTGCTGCTCAATACCTGTTTTAACTACGCGCTCATATACGGAAAGTTCGGTATGCCGGAGCTCGGTATCCGGGGCGCCGCCATTGCTACCGTGCTTTCCATGGGCATATGCACCGTGCTGACCTTTGTGATCGCCGTGCGCAAGAAAAGTGTTGTGTTCACGCATATACGCGACATATTCAGCGTAGACCTTGCATTTGCGCGGCATTATCTGACCGTTACGCTGCCCGTTCTGCTCAACGAGCTGATCTGGGCGGTGGGCACCAACATTTACATCATGGTGCTCGCGCGTCAGGGTACGGAAAACTATGCGGGCTATACGATGTATGACGCCGTACAGCAGCTGCTGTTCGTCTTTTTCATCGGCATGTGCCACGCCTGCTCGATCATTGTGGGCAAAACGGTCGGTGAGGGCAAGCCGGGCGAGGCATATAAGCTTGCGCGTAAGTTTTCCATCCTTACGCCAGTGCTTTCCGTGCTGTGCGGCGCGGTGCTCATTTTAATCCGCAATCCGGTGCTGTCGCTCTTGCCCATTGAAACCGAGTACGCGCGTACCGTTGCGTCCAACCTGCTGCTGCTTTACGGCATCTGGATGCCGATGCGCATGATACCGTATATCATGGTCGTCGGCATTTTCCGCGCGGGGGGCGACACGAAGATCGGTTTTTACTATGACGCGTTCACCGTGTTCGGTCTGGGCGTGCCGACGGTG
>MEFT01000079.1 GCA_001725215.1 Clostridium sp. SCN 57-10 | reverse complement strand
TGCTCTGTCATTCCGTTTGCATAACCGACGCGCGTGGTCAAAACGCCGCGGATTGACGCGATATATTTTTCCATGCCCCAAAAGCAGCCGCCCGCAAGATAAATTTCAGACATATTACACCTCTTTGTCGTTCATTTTTGTATCGTTTTTCTTATTGTATCAGAGCGTTGGTTAAAATAAAAGATTCGATTTGCTCTGCTCAAAACGGTGGCCTAACTGCCACTATACTGTTTTGTGTGCTGAGCGGCGTGCAGACTGTGCAGAAGGGTTCGCTGTCATGTACGAGCCTGAGAATAGGACGCATACCGCACACCGCGGAACGGTCAGATGCATATATAATTCACGGTGCGTCGTCCTCGCCCGTTAGGAGCAGCCCGTTGTCTTTCCGTGCGCAGCACAGCCAGTGCTTAGCGATATGTGGCATGTCAATTTCGATTTAGAATTGCTAAGGCTAGTCCCGAATTCGATGCATGGCAGGCGCTCAAACGACAGGAAACCTGCTCATGGCGGCTTAGACACAGGATGGATCTTGCTTTGCAAGGGAAGCTGCAGCACTGCGGCGCGCTAAACGATTGTGTATGTACGAGATCAATCATGCACATCTTGCTCACCACTACTCATTATATCCGTTTTTACGGTACAGGGGCACGCACATGCACCATTTTTTTTCGACGGAATACACTGTTACCGATGGCAGCTTGCATGCTTTCACATCATGGCTATAAAGGAGAAACAAGTATGGATATTCCGGTAACCATAGCGAGCGGAACCGCATTTGACGCTGATCTTGGGGAAACTGGTGTAATGACGATTGTTTTTACCACTCAGGCGAACATCACGTATAAGACCGGCACGGCGCTCTATTTCCATGCGGTCATTACGGAAGGTGCCAATTCGCAGACCGTTTGCTTTGAGCTTACGGGCGGCGCAAACCCCTATGTGGCCGGTGAAAAGTCCTTCACGATCGCGAACACGAAGGACTTCACGGACGCGGCTACTGCGACCGGCAAGGTGTACTACACGGCAGCGTAAATGGCGTTGTCACAGCCTGGCATGGTGCCCGGCGCAAACCTGTAGCGATACCGATAGGGTCAAACGCACAGTTATCGACGGAACCGACGGATTCTCCGTCGGTTCCGTCGCATGTCAGGGCCTTTTTACAGACGCGTTACAATGACGTTGCCCGACTCATACCGCCGAAGACCTCGATAGAAGAAAGCGGCGGCCGCCGCGCAGTAGAGAGCTGCGACGCAAAGTGCACCGAGGGCGAGCAACGGAGAAAAGCTTTGCATAAGGCGCAGCGGAATGTGGACGGCGATGCCGGCGGGGATGACACTGTACATCAAAGCGCGCACGGCGGGGGCGTAGATTTTATCAGGATAGATGGAAAAATTGATCGTGAACTCGGTTGCCATCTGCCCGAGCAGAGAAGCGTCGCCCCAGTAAAAGCTGCAAGTATGCGCCGTCAGTGTGATGGCGGTCAGCAGCAGACTGCCGACCAAAACGCCGCACAGAAACCACAGCCACGCCAAAGCGTTTGCTCGGTACGCGAGCGCCATCAGAATAAACCCATAGGCAAAATCTCCATAGGCAGACAGCTTGGTGCGCGCGCAGATGACGTTGACGAGGATGTTGCACGGCTGCAGCAAAAAAGTATCGAGCTCACCCGTCACAATCAGCTGTGTCAGGTTTGACGTGTTGGCGAACAGCACTTCGGAAAGCCCGAACGCCGAGCTTGTGGTCGCCCAGATGAATAAAACATCGAGAAACGAATAGCCTGCGATTGTGCCGCCGATCTGCTCAAACGCAATCCACCAAAAGAAAATGAACGAGCTGTTGGAAAGTGCCATGCCGAACGCCTGTGTAACGAAGCTGGCGCGGTATTCGAGCGCCGACGCGAGGTTGAGCTTAAAATAACGGCGCATGATGTTCCAATGTTTTTTCATCGTTAACCTCCATTGACCTGCAGCCTACGCACACCGACGCGGTAGAAAAGCAGGGTAAGCACAAATGCTGCGGCGCTCCACAAAGCCTGCCGGGGGACAAGCTCCCAAAACAGCGCGGGCGAATAGTTGACAAACAGCTTCGCGGGCGCCCAATACACATAAGAAAACGGAAGACTCTTGGCGATGGGCTGCAGCCATGCGGGTAAAAACTCTACGGGCAGAAACGTGCCCAGCATGAAGCAAAGCTTCTGGTAGATAAGGTAAAGCGCGAAATTGTCTTCCATGATAAATGAAGAAAGGCCGATAAGCATTAGGAAAAAATAGTTGAGCATAATGCTGATGGCGACGGAGAGCAGCAGTGGCAGAAGTCCCGAGAGGCGGAAGGTGGGCAGCGGACCGACAAAGAGCAGACCCAGGGAGATGGCCAAAACGCCGAAACAGATGAAGTTCAGCAGAATCTGACCAAGCGAGTTAAAGAATTGGTAAAACACATAGTGGGTCGGTCTGCCGAGCAGATAGGCAATGGAGCCTGATTTTACATCGGTATTCATCGTGTTGAAAATACTTGATCCACACGAGAACGCCACAAACTCCGTCATGATCAAATACCAGACCATCTGCACATATTCATAACCATGTACGCTTCCCTCGCGGTAAATCGCTTTCCAAAGCCCCATAAATACATAGATGAACAGTGTGTAAAAGCAAAAACGGGAGAGAATGGACGCGCGATATGCCGTTGCGTTGGACAGGCTCACTTTTGTAATGACGAAGTATTTTTTAAGCCGTTTCATATCAACGCCTCCTTTTGAAAGATGGCGGCGATGATATCCTCCATCGGGGGATTGCTGATCGTGATGTCCACCACGTTTCCCATGGCAGACAGACGCTCCATCACCTCGCCGATCGGGCGGATAGCGGTGTCGACGGTCAGCGTGGACTTCTGACCGCCGTTTTCCGTTGCTGATAACACTCCATCAAGGTGGGGAATGCTTTGGGGGGCACTGAACGTCACCTCAATCAGTTTTTTGCCCAGGTATTCGCTTTTCAGCTTTTCGACCGGCGAATCAAGTACCACGGTGCCGTGGTCGATGACGACCGCGCGGCGGCACAGCTGCTCGATGTCCGCCGGGTCGTGGCTGGTGAGAAAAACCGTGGTGCCGCGCTCTTTGTTTCGCCGCGTGATCAGCTCGCGGATCGCCTGCTTGACGACCACGTCAAGACCGATGGTCGGCTCGTCGAGAAAGAGCAGCTCGGGGTCATGCAGCAGGGAAGCGGCGACCTCGCAGCGGATGCGCTGCCCGAGCGACAACTTGCGCACCGGCGTCTCCAAAAACTCGCCAAGGCCGAACAGCTCGGAAAGCTCGCCCACGCGGCGCTTGCGCGTTGCGTCGTCAATCTCGTAAATGGCGGCAAGCAGCGTGAAGCTGTCAAGCGCGGGCAGGTGCAGCCAAAGCTGCGATTTCTGCCCGAACACCGTACCGATGCGCATGGCCAGCGCGCGGCGCTCTTTCGCCGGCGACATGCCGAGCACGGAAATCGCACCGTCCGAGGGGTGCAGAATACCGCACAGCATTTTGATAAACGTCGATTTACCCGCGCCGTTTGGCCCGATAAAGGCGAGAATTTCACCCTGGTCGACGCGCAGGCTGATGTCGCGCACAGCCTTGATTTCCCGCCAGTCGGGTTGTACCAGCGCGCGGAAGCTTGCGCCAAGACCTTCTGCCTTGACGCGCGTGCGATAGGTTTTGCTGAGATTGTGCGTTTCGATTGCCAACATGATTCTTCCGCCTTTCGTAATGAAAACAAAAACTCCGGGACGAAGCATCGTCCCGGAGTAAATCAATCCCCTTTCCAGCCGATGCAACGCCAAATAGCGCCCGCACCGGCTGAACTTACCGCCGGCGCGACCGCTTAATAACGGGCTGCATCGAACATAGCTGCGCGCTATGTCCAAGGGGTGATGTGAATATCATAATGAAACTTCTCCCAATCAGTTTTTCCCATTATAGCGTGGCGGAAAGAGAAAAGCAACTGTTTTTTTGCGTGAGCAACATTTTTTTCGCGCGGGTAACAGGGGGGGCGCCACGCCCGTTTTTTGCGGAGAACGCACGAATTCCGCTTGACAGTTTCGGTGCGCCATGCTATGATAATAAAGCTGTTTCACAGCGTTATCAGACCATTTGGAGAGATGGCTGAGCTGGTCTAAGGCGCACGATTGGAAATCGTGTGTGGGCTAATACCCCACCGAGGGTTCGAATCCCTCTCTCTCCGCCATTAAAAGTATAGTTTGAGTTTTATGCTCAGACTATACTTTTTTTTTTTCATAGTAAAATATCACGTGAAAGGGCGTGTTATGGTGGAGCAATTTAATTTTGATTATACAAATCCTTCAAATCATGAATGGGTAGAAATCATGAAAAATAAGCTCATTACAGCAAATATGTTTGAGATTCATTGTTGGTCAGATGAAGATAATTGGACAAATAGTGCTTTACAGTTTGGAACATTAAAGGAAACTGAATGGACAGGTGGAAAGGTTGTTTTCGGAAAAATAACAGAAGAATTCACGAATTTCCTTCTACATATTCCAAAGCCTTACAGACACTGACTATAAAATGACACCTTTTTTCTCTATTTTTCTTGACAATGGTTTTTCTTCAGAACATTCTGGAACAGAATTACACCAACTTGAACCTAAATTTTTTAGGAAATTTTAAACATAACTTTTCATTGTGTAACAGTTCAAATCCCCTTTCAAAAATGGACTCGCATCCACAATTACCAGCTCACTCAACTGAATAAGAAGAGCAAGAGCCCCGAAAGCACTGAATGATCAATGCTTTCGGGGCTTTTCTTTTTCTGATTTGCCTATACATAAATACTCCCATTTTACCGCAATATTTATCACAATCAGATAGATTGCTTTTCTTTGTATCAGTATATCCCATTTGATATGCATAGTGGGTTATTATAGTATAAGATTCTTTGAAATTATCCGGGGACGTGCCTGCTGTTTTGTAAGATAATGAAAATTTTCCACAATAACAACGAAAAATACGGTTGCTATGGCGGCAGAATAGTTGTGCACCAATAGAACTAGTATGATTTGTAATTATCGATCCCACTTTGGTAGTCATCAAGATTACCTTCTGAAATCATTCCTCTCCACAATAAAAAATAATAGCTTTATAAATAAAATCACTCAAATCCTCATCAGAGAATTGATTTATATATTTTCTGAATCTGTTATCAAACTTGTAAGCCTTTGCAATACATTTCAAGATTTGGTTATCACATACGAAAAAGCCCTTAAAACTATCTGCCCACTGTTTGACAATCAATTGGACTCTGGCCGAAGCAGGAGATTCTTTTATATGCACGGCAAATAACTTAAATAGTTCTTTCATGCGTTCATCAAACGAAGCAAGGAGTCTATCCTTTTCCTCGGTTGTTAACTGATCTATATTCTTCTCGTACTCCTTATATTTTTGTGTTTCACCATAGGCGAATTTACCCTCTCGCTTGTATTGCTCTTTTAGAGGAAGCACCGTTGTATTTTGAAATATGTCTAAATCAAACATATCTTCACCCGACAAGTATCGTTCTAAGTTTGACATCATATTTTCTAATTTTTGCTTTTTTCTTGATAAAATCTCATAATGATGTTCCAGTATCTTATTTTGCTCTTGCTTTGATAACTGTAAAATAGCAGATATATCTTTTAGTGGTAAATTTATTTCTTTCAAAAAAAGAATAATTTGCAATTTTTCCAAATCGCTCATGTCATATAAACGATAGCCGTGAGGGGATAGGCTGGTTGCTTTTAACAAACCTATCTCACCATAGTAATGCAGTGTTCTGCGTGTAATTCCTGTTATTTTGGTTATATCATTTACTGTATAATTCTGCTTCCGCATTTGAATACCCCCATTGCAATTAAACTCAGAGTCTAACTTACTCTAAAACCTTTATTCTATCAATCCAAACCTCAATTTTCTTATCATCAAAATTACTTGTTGCCGAAAAGCCAGGTAACATTTTTGCGTTAGGGCATTCTTTGGATATATTAGTTTCTATCTGCCCAAATCCACCTCCACCATGAGTACAAAACGGGATAACTGTTTTTCCCTCCAAATCAACACTACGCAAGAAAGTTAGTATAGGGGGTGCAAAAGATTTGAACCAATTCGGTGTACCTATAAAAATATATTCGTAATCTGTAATATCTTCGTTTCCAGAAACCAGTTTAGGACAGTATCCACGTTCGATCTCACTTCTTGCTTCTTTTGTTGCGCCGTTGTAGGTAAATGAATACGGTTTTTCTGGAATCAGCTCCCTAATATCTGCATCTGTAATAAGGGCTATATCTTCTGCTAAACCTCTTGTTGTATCCGAATACGAGTAATATACAACTAATGATTTACTCATAATAGTTCCTCCAGAATTCTACATTATTTTTTTGTTTCCTTTATTATAGTCTGTAACGTAACGTAACTGTCAATACTTAAATTTAATTGTTTTAAGGATTCAGTAAAACGGCAGGCAAGGTAAGCGTATTGCCGCTTTCGCAAAATGAGCATAATTCATGGTGGTGCACAATAGTTCAAATCCTAACTAAACATTGGATGAGAGCCATGCTGTAATGCCAACATAAATGTTATGAGCATAATTTGTAGAACAGGCTCAAACATCCTCGCTTAATAACCACTTGCATCATTTATTACCGCTTAACTCAATAAAAACATATCTTCCGTCAAGAGGAAGATATGCTTTTTTATGCTCGAAATTATGATATAATAATAGATAGCTTAGTTGTACAATAGGCAAAATTTTAAGGTCGAGGTGGCATTTTTATTAAAAATACAGCAGATTTTATAACATCACTTCGCATCGTATTTGCATTCGTGATTATTTTTACAGAGCCATTCTCAAAGGCTTTTTGGATATGCTACATTTGTGGTGGATTTACAG
>MEFT01000078.1:3429-14698 GCA_001725215.1 Clostridium sp. SCN 57-10 | reverse complement strand
GGTCATAAATCGTGCCGCCGTCCATGATGGAAACGGCCGCACCGCAGCGCTGCACGGTCGAGCGCAGGTGCTTGGGCACGTCGGGCATATCGGCCGCCGTCGTCGCTTCGATGGTCGCGCAGTAGGCGGGAGCGATGCGCTGTGCCGCAACTTTCGCACCGTAGCCATTGGTTTCTTCGTTCGTCGTGAAGGCGAACCAGGTGTCATAGGGCAGCGGCTCGCTGAGCAGCGTAAGCATGACGGCGCAGCCGAGGCGGTCGTCAATCGCTTTTGCCTTGATGCAGCCGTCGCCAAACTCGATGAAAGCGCTGTCAAAGGTCACAGGGTCGCCGATCTGCACCAAGCCCTGCGCCTCTTCTTTACCCGACGCACCGATGTCGATGTAGAGGCGCTCGAGCGGGGGCGCGCTTTTGCGCTCTTCCGCCGTAGTCAAATGAATGGCCTTAAGCGAAATGACGCCGCGGATTTTATCCTTGCCGACGCGCACACGACGGCCGATAAGCACGCGCGGGTCGATGCCGCCCGCCGTGTCGACCATCAGCATGCCGTCCGACGTATAGTCGCAGACGAGAAAGCCAACCTCGTCGATATGAGCGCACAACATGACGGGTGCGGGGCGCGCCTGCACACCTTTTTTGAAGACCAGCACATTGCCAAGCTCGTCTCGAATGAGCTCATCGGCATACGGCTTTGCCTTTTCAGTGATGAAATCGGCGACCTCTTCTTCATAGCCGGGCACGCCGTCGAGCAGGCAGAGGTCACGAAGCAGTTCTTTCATGGTTTCCCCTCCCTTACAGTGTTCCGTTGAATGCCATTGCAAACTCGGCGATCAGCCGTCCGACATTTTTCACGTCGGCCATGCGCAGCATTTCCACGGGCGAATGCATATATTTGAGCGGCAGCGAGACAACGAGCGTCGGCAGGCCTTCGCCGATGTGCTGCATGCTCCACGCGTTGGTACCGGTGTGCGACGGCGCGGCGTTGAGCTGGAACGGCACCTGTTTGGCGCGCGCCGTCTCAATCACGCGGCGCGCAAAGCGCGGCACCGAGTTTGTGCCGATGCTGATGACGGGGCCGCCGCCGAACTTGCTTGTGAAGTCGGAAGGGGCAGCGTCGGGCGTCGTCGCGTGGCACACATCGATGGCGATGGCATAGTCGGGCTTTTCGTGATAAGTACGGGTCTGCGCGCCGTGTCCGCCGAGCTCTTCTTTTGTCGTGCCCGTTACGATGAAATCAACGGCAAGCGGCTTGTTTTTCATCAGCTCGAGCGCGTGGAGAATCGAAACGAAGCAGGCGCGGTCGTCCATCGACTTTCCGCACACCACGTCGCCCTGCAGATCAATGGCGTCGTTTGCAAAGGCCATGTAATCGCCGACATGCACCTTCTCTTTCGCCTGCTCGCCCGTCATGCCGATGTCGACAACCATTTCGGAAATGGGCAGCGCTTTGCTGCGGTCGCCCGGGCTTTGCATATGGGGCGGCATGGCTGCCACGATGCCGAGCAGGTTTTCGCCGCCGCGTGTCATCACGGTCAGCTCACTGCCGAGCAGCATGCGCGGGTCAACGCCCATGCCCATGAAACGCAAAAATCCCTCGTCGGTCACCTGCGTGACAAGGAAGCCGATTTGGTCGAGGTGAGCGTCCACCAGCAGCTTTTTGGCGCCCGGAATGCCGCACGAGCGATAGCCCGTCACGTTTCCGAAGCCGTCAATGTCTACTTTATCCACCAGGGGAGAAAGCAGCTCTGCCGCGATGGCGCTGACCGCGAACTCCTGGCCCGACACGCCGTAGGCGTTGACGAGCTTTTTCAGTTTGTCCTTGAGTTCCAATGTCTGCACCTTCCTCTATCCTTATTTGAGCTCATGAACGCGCTCTTTGAAGTATTCGCCGCGCTTCATGAAATTGGGGAACTGATCAAACGAGGCGCACGCTGGCGACAGCGTAACGATATCGCCCGGCAAGGCACTCGCGCGCGCGGTGCTTACGCACTCTTCCAGCTTCTCGCACCGCACGATGGGGGGCGTCACTCCGCCCGCCGCGCGCACGGCATGCTCAATAGCCTCCGCCGTCGCGCCGCACAGCAGCAAAAGCTTTACATGGTCGCGAATGACAAAGCCGAGCTCGTCGAACGGAATATGCTTGTCATAGCCGCCTGCGATCAGAATCACCTTCTGCTCAAAGGCGACCAGCCCCGCGGCGCAGCGCGTCGGTGAGGAGGCGATCGAATCGTTGTAATAGGAAACGCCGTCGAGCACGCGCACGAGCTCGCAGCGGTGCTCGATGCCCGCAAACGTCTCAACAGTATGCGCCATGACCTCTGCCGGCACATAGTCGCGCACGGCGGCGCACGCCGCCATCATATTCTCCACATTGTGCAGGCCGCGCAGCCTGTCGGCAGGCCGCGCAAAAAGCGGCGTATGCGTGCCGTCCCGCTCGGCGAACAGCGTCGCGCCGTCAAACGAGACGCCGTCTTCGGGGCGCGACGCGCGGCTGAACAGACGCACCTCGCCGTGCGCGCGCGCCGCAAGCGCAGCCGTTTCCGCGTTGTCCGCGTTGAGCACGAGCACGTCGCCCGTGCTTTGGTGCGAAAAAATATTGGTTTTCGCCTCGACATACTCCGCCATATCGAGGTGATAGTCGAGGTGGTTGGGTGAAAGGTTGGTGATGACGGCCACATGGGGCGAACGCGTCATCGTCATGAGTTGGAAGGACGAAAGCTCGAGCACGGCGAAATCCTCCGGCTTCATGCGTCCTGTGTCGGCAAGCAGCGGCGCGCCGATGTTACCGCCGAGCCAGACCGTGTTGCCCGCATTTTTCAGCATTTCGGCAATGAGCGTGGTCGTCGTCGTTTTGCCGTCCGAGCCGGTCACGGCGAGCATCGTGCAGGGACACACCTCAAAAAACGTTTCCATTTCGCTGGTCACGACTGCGCCGCGCGCGCGCGCCGCGCAAAGCTGCGGCGTGTCGGGTCTCAGTCCCGGCGTGCGGAAAATCAGCTCGGCTCCACCAAGCTCATCAAGATATCGGTCGCCAAGCTTGAGGTACGCGCCGGCCGCCTCAAGCTCGCCGGCAAGCGCACCGAGCGCTTCGCGGTTTTTGCGGTCACATGCCGTAACGTGCGCGCCGGCCGAAAGCAGCAAGCGTAAAAGCGGGGTATTCGAGACGCCGATGCCTATAACAGCGACGCGTTTGCCGCGCAGTTGCGACAAAAAATTTTCAAATTTTGTCATAGAAGTCCTCCACTTCCAGCAATACGAAACCATTATATCCCCACCTCGGGACAAATGTCAATCAACACCTCGGGACGGCGGTTGACTTGCAAGGGCAGACGCGGTATAATACACGGTGCAAGCAAGCTGAACAGCCGCCTGCGCGCCGTAAGGGCGTGTGGGAGGAAAGTCCGGGCTTCGCAGAGCAGGATAGCGGCTAACGGCCGCCGAGGGTGACCTCAGGACAAGTGCAACAGAGATATACCGCCTGCCTTTGGCAGGTAAGGGTGGAAAGGCGGGGTAAGAGCCCACCGGTGACGCGGGAGACCGCGCCACCCTGTAAACTCTATCCGAAGCAACATCAAGTGAAGACGCATGGGCTTGCTCGGCCCGTCTTCCAAAAGGGTGGCTTGAGGGCTGCGGCAACGTATGCTCCAGACAGATGGCTGTTTTTAACAGAACCCGGCTTACAGGCCCGCAGGCAGCGCACGGGCCATGCTTTCTGACTGAGATGTTTCTCACAATTCACACTTTTTTGATTGATTCTTTTTTGTTTTTCCGATATACTAAATAGTACTTTGTGGATGTATCCTGCCGTGCCGACCGGGGAAGCAGCGGCTCCCTGTATCTGAAATCCGCTATACGCAGAGGTGATCGGGCATTTGAGGGCGCATCCATGCATTGCAGTCCATCGTCAGAGGTTAAGAGAGATCGGTCCCGCGCAACGCGACGCTGTGAACCATGTCAGGCGGGGAACCGAGCAGCATTAAGCGGCACTTTGCGTGTGCCGCGGCCAACCGATTTTGAGCCGAAGACTGTGAAACGGATGCACGGACCGCTCGAACCTGCCCTGCACGGCGGGATCGATCCACAAAGCTTCGCCGCAGGCGTTCTGCGGCGTTTTTTGTATGAGTACGCGGCTTGAGGAGGTGCGGCATGTCACATCTTGCGCTCTATCGCAAATGGCGCCCGTCGGTCTTTGACGACGTGTTCGGACAAGAGCATATCACGGACGCACTACGCGCGCAGGTCGAAAACGGGCGCGTGTCGCACGCTTACCTGTTTTGCGGAACACGCGGCACAGGCAAAACGACGTGCGCGAAAATACTTGCCCGTGCCGCCTGCTGTGAGCGTCCCGTGCACGGCAACCCGTGCAACGAGTGTCCCTCCTGCCGCGCGATTTTGGAAGACTCGGCGCTCGACGTCACCGAAATCGACGCCGCGTCGAACAACGGCGTGGACAACATCCGCGAAATCCGCGACGAAGCGGTTTATGCGCCCTCCGCGCTGCGCCGCCGTGTTTATATCATCGATGAAGTGCATATGCTTTCTGCAGGGGCATTTAACGCGCTGCTCAAAACGCTTGAGGAGCCGCCCGCCCATGTGCTGTTCATTCTTGCGACGACCGAGCTTCACAAGGTGCCCGCCACCGTATTGTCGCGCTGCCAGCGCTATGACTTCCGCCGCATTGCGCCGTCGGTCATCGCGCGCCGCCTGCTCGGCATCGCTTCGGGCGAGGGGCTTGCGCTTTCGGAAGACGCGGCGGCACTGCTCGCCCGACTGGGCGACGGCTCGATGCGTGACGCGATTTCTCTGCTTGACCGCTGCGTCGGCGACGGAGACGTGACAGCGGAGACGGTGGCGCAGGCGCTCGGCCTTACGTCAAACGAAGCGCTTGACGCGCTGTTTTCCGCGCTGCTTGCCGGCGATGTGCCCGCGGCGCTCGCCGGTTTTTCGGAAAGCTACCGCCTGGGGCGTGACATCACCTCGCTGTTTGACGAGCTTCTATCGCTCATACGCGATCTCTATGTGCTCAAGGCGACCGGTAAGGCCGACTATCTCGCCTCCTCGTTTTCTTACGATGTGCGCCGCCTGAGCGAGCTTGCCTCGGCGTGCGACGCGGCCACGCTTGAATTTTTCCTCACAACCATCAACGACCTGCTCACCCGGCTGACGCGCACCGCCATTCGGCGTACCGACGCGGAGATGTGCCTCGTCAAGCTATGTCTGCGCACAGCACCGCAGACGCCCGCCGCACCGGCTGCGACGCTCGCCGCCGTATCGGTTCCGCAGCGCACCGCGCCCGCGGAAAAACCGGTTGCTGCCGAAAAGCCGGCACCGGAGGAGAAACCTCAGCGCACGGAGGCCATGTCATCCGGCGACGGAGATTGCGCGCTGCGCGCGTCGTTTGCCGAAAAGGTCGCCCCGCGTGTCAACCCCGCGGTACGCGCCTATCTTGAGCTGTCTGACGTATCGGGCGCGGAGCACATTTTGCATCTCGCCGTGCCGGAGGAATCGGTCGTGTTCATGGAAAAGCCGACCAACGTTGAGCTATTCACCACCGCCGCGCGCGAGCTTGGTTTTTCCGAGGTGCGCGTTTCCAAAAAAGGCGAAAAAAAGCCCGCGCTCTCCGCGGGAGCCTCCGATTTGTTGAGTAATGCCGCAAAACTCGGTATTCCCATAAAAAAAGCTTAAAGGAGCGATGACGATATGAAACCCTCTAAAGTTCCCGGCGGATTTAATATGAACAACCTGATGAAGCAGGCGCAGAAAATGCAGCAGGATATGGCGCGCCTGCAGGAAGAGCTTGAAAACCGCGAATATACCGCTTCGAGCGGCGGCGGCACCGTGACGGCGACCGTCTGCGGCAAGCAGCTTAAGTCGCTGGACATCAAGCCCGAGGCCGTCGACCCCGAAGACGTTGAAATGCTGTGCGACCTCGTGCTCGCGGCGGTCAACGAGGCGCTGGCGCAGGCGGAGGAAACGACCTCGCGCGAAATGGGCAAGCTGACGGGCGGCATGCCCGGCATGCCCTTTTAACCCATGAAGTATTTTGCGGCGCCGCTTGAAAAGCTGATCGAGCAGTTTCAGCGCTTGCCGGGTGTGGGGCATAAAAGCGCGCAGCGCATGGCCTTTTATGTGCTTTCGATGACCGACGAGCACGCAAGCGAGCTGGCGCAGTCTATTTTAGACGCCAAGCGCGCCATTCGCACCTGCTCGGTCTGCCAGAACCTGACGGAGGGCGAAATCTGCCCCATCTGCGCGGACAAAGCGCGCGACAGTTCTGTCATTTGCGTCGTGTCTGACCCCAAGGATCTGCTCGCCATCGAGCGCACACGTGAATATCACGGCCTTTATCATGTGCTGCACGGCGTCATTTCACCGCTTTCGGGCGTGGGGCCGGAGGATATCCGCGCCAAAGAGCTGCTGCGTCGCGTGGCCGACACCGAGGTGCACGAAATCATCATGGCGACCAACCCGGACACCGAGGGCGAGACGACGGCGATGTATCTCACGCGCCTGCTGCGCCCGTTTGGCGTGCGCATCACGCGGCTTGCCTACGGCATCCCCGCGGGCGGGCATCTTGAGTATTCGGATGAGATCACGCTGACCCGTGCCCTTGAGGGACGGCGCGATATGTAACGTATCTATGACAAAGCGCTGTGAAGCTTAGGCTTCACAGCGCTTTTATCTCAGGCGCCAGACACGCAAGCACCGCATCTACCGTTTCATCCTCGGTCATATCTTTGCCGATCAGCCTTTCCGGTATGATGCCGATCAGGTCTTGTTCGCGCCACCAGCGCCTCATCTCTGTTTCTCCAAACTCGAGCGCGTTAGGCTTTGTCTTGTGGCGGGCAAGCGTTTCTTCAAAGGGAATGTCAAAATACCACGCATACACACGGTTTTCAAACGCGCTTTTCACAGACTCAAATAACTCCCGATACCAGTCGGCATACAGGATACCCTCTAAAATAACATTTTCGCAGTTTTTGCTTCCATACCGTATCAGCTCGATCAAAAGCCCGATTGCCTGCGTGCCCGGTCCGTCCCTTTCATACAGCATGTCCCGCCGAACAACGTCCTGCGAGACAAGCAGCGTACCGCGCCCGAGCTGCCTCTGCAGTTTTTTGGCGACGGTCGTCTTTCCGCTGCCAGAATTTCCGCGCAGAATGATGATTCTGCTCTCTTTTCTCACATCATTTCCCCCGTAACCGCTTTTTTATGTGACATCCATCGTCGGCTATAAAAGCAAAAGGCACTCCATGCGGAGTGCCTTTTGTCATATGACTTTTTGCTTAGTGCTCGCAACCGCAGCCACAGCCGTTGTTGCGGTCATCTTCGTCGCCGTCGCAGCTGCAGCAGCAGCATTCGTCGTCGTCTTCGAGATCGGAGAGGTCAAACTCAAGCTCTTCGCCGCAGGCAGGGCACTTCATGGTGCGGCCTTCCAGCATTTCTTCGTCGATGCAGATTTCTTCACCGCAGGTGGGGCAAACAACCTGATATACGATTTCTTCGTCGTAATCCTCGTCGTCTTCCTCATCACAGTCACAGTCACAGTCACAATCGCAATCACAATCGTCGAGCAGGTCGCACAGATCGTCAATGTCTTCGTCAAGCGCTTCGACGGTTTCGTCCAGCTCGTCGAGGGCATCTTCGATCATCTCGAGCTCCTCTGCCATCTCCGCGGTATCCTCCTCCAGGTCGGATACGCTGAGGGCGATCTCGTTCATCGTGTCGATGATAGCGGTAAACAGCTTTCCGTTGTCGCTCGCCTTGTCAATGCTCATTCCTTCGAGCAGCCCTTTCAGATAAGCGGTCTTCTCCGTAATAGTCATGTTGAGAACGCTCCTTTCCGTTATTCTTTGGATCTTTCCAGATATTCGCCGGTGCGGGTGTCTACGCGGATTTTTTCGCCTTCGTTGATAAAGATCGGAACGCGCACAACCGCGCCGGTTTCAAGTGTTGCAGGCTTGGTCACGTTGGTTGCGGTGTCGCCGCGCACGCCGGGTTCGGTCTCCGCGACGACGAGGTCGACGAAGTTGGGCGGCTCAAGGCCAAACACGTTGCCCTTATAGGACAGAACCTTGCACACCATGTTCTCTTTGACAAACTTGAACGCATCGCTCAGTTTGTCGGCGTTGAGCGGAATCTGCTCATACGTCTCACAGTCCATAAAGTAGTAAAGGTCGCCCTCTTGATACAGATATTCCATTTCGCGGCGTTCGACAAACGCGCTTTCAAATTTATCTGAAGGGTTGAACGTACGCTCGATCACAGAACCCGTGATGACGTTGCGGCACTTGGTGCGCACAAAAGCTGCGCCCTTGCCGGGCTTTACATGCTGAAATTCAATGATCTGGAGGACCTGGCCGTCCATCTCAAATGTTACGCCATTTCTAAAATCTCCTGCCGTTACCATCAAGATAACCTCCGTATATTATTCTAACATAATTATTTTATCGTAAAAGTGCGTATTATGCAAGGGTTTTCGCAAATCACAGAATCAAAAGCGACTTCGGACATGCCGTCAAATTACGGTTTCCTTCCGCCTTGACCAGAATCATATCTTCAATGCGCACACCGAAGCGTCCGGGCAGATAAATTCCAGGCTCCATCGTGATGATATTGCCATCTGTGAACGCATCTTCCGCACCTTTCGACGCGCGCGGGCCCGGATCGTGCACATGCAGACCAACGCTGTGGCCGAGTCCGTGGCCGAAGTATTCGCCATAGCCCGCCGCTTCGATGACGTCGCGCGCGGCCTCGTCTACCTCATGCCCCTTTTTGCCTACGGCAAGCGCTTCAATACCAGCAAGCTGCGCGGCAAGCACTGTGTCATACACGCGGCGCATCTCGTCCGTCGCTTCGCCGAGGGCGAACGTACGCGTCATATCGGAGCAATAGCCGTTGACGCGCGCGCCAAAGTCAACGGTGACAAACTCTCCGCGCTCCAGCTTTTTTTCGGTCGGCACGCCATGCGGCAGAGAGGAGTTTGCGCCCGAAACAAAAATGGTGGAAAAAGCAAGCCCCTCCGCGCCCAGCTTGCGCATACGATACTCAAGCTCGGCCGCAAGCGCCACTTCCGTCATGCCGGGTGACACAAGCCCGAGCACCTCGTCAAACGCGCGCTCGGCGATGCGCTGCGCGGCAACGATATATTCCACCTCGTCGTCCGTTTTGACGGCACGCAGCGCCGTCAGCGCATCACCCGCAGGAGCCATGCCACACGGCAATGCCTCTGCGTATGCCTGATACTCTGCATAGGTCATCACACGGTCTTCAAACGCGATGCAGCGCAGACCGAGCGCCGCGGCAAGCTCCGCCGCCGTCGTGCAGTATTTCTTACTCGCCTGTTCGACGCGCAGACCGTTTGCCGCCACAATCTTTTGCGCCGCTTCAATGTAGCGCGAGTCTGTGAAACAATAGCCCTCTCCCTTGGCGGTGACAATTACCATGCCTTCCAGTCCGTGCATTCCGGTGGCATACTGCATGCTCTCTCCACCGATGTGCTCGGCACAGCAGAGCAGCAGCGCATCCCACCCCTTTTGACGCAGCATCGACGCAATGTTGGTAAGCCTGTTCATGTTTTCAGCCTTCTTTCTCATTTTCGCGGTGGTTGCGATATATTTGCTGCAGCACGACGGCGTCCTCCGCCTGCGTGCCGGCCGATTCACAAACAATGGTGGGCGACCAGTTCCTGCGGGCAATCACTTCGGCAATTTCGTCGAACTCCGGTCCGTAAATATGGTCACTCAGCGTCAGGTGGCGCACCTCCCCGCCTGCGCTGTATTCAATTTTGCTGAAATGGGCATGAAAACGTGCGGTGCGCTCACGCCCAATGCCGTTTTCAAGCTGCGCGAACAGCATGCGCATGGCACCTGCCTCGCGCAGACCGCCCTGTGTGCGAGCGTTGAGGTGTCCGAAATCGATGCAGGGCAGAAGCCGCTCATCAGCGCGGCAGATTTCGATGACCTCCGCAAGGTCGCCGAGTACGTTAACCTTGCCCATTGTCTCGATGCACAGCACGGCGCGGCCGCAATCCTGCTCGTCCATCGCGCGCAGTGCGCGCCGCAGGTTTTCATGCGTATTAGCCATCGCCTCGTCGCGCGTGCGTTTGGATAGGCCCCCACAGTGGACGACGATGCGTTCGCCGCCCAGCGCAAGCACGGTACGGCACGATGCGAGGATGTAGCCTATGTTTTTCTCCATACGTTCCGGCTCGTCACTCGACAGGTTGATGAAATATGGCGCGTGCAGCGACATCTGCACGCCGTGAATGCGCGCCTCGTCACCGATGGCGCGGCACGTTTCCTCTGAAATATTGACGCCGCGCCCGCATTGATATTCATACGCGTCAAGCCCCATGGCCGCAAGAAAAGCGGGTGCCTGCACGCTTGAACGAAATTGCTTTTGAAAGCTCTCGCAGTTGCCCGCGGGGCCAAACCGCGCGCTCATGCGCGTTCCTCCGCCGCGAGAAACGGCAGCTCCGCAAGCCGACGCAGCGCCCAATACCACAAATACGTGTCGATCGAGCGCACGCGCAGCGCCAGGCAGCCGAAGCGCCGTGCGCCCAGCATGTCGGTATAAATCTGGTCGCCCACAGCCTGCGCGCCGCCTCGGCAAAGCCATGCTGGGCGGGTTTCTTGGCAAGATGAATATAATCCGCCTCAAGCAGTGCGCCAAAGCGCGCTACGCGTTCGGGGTGCTTATTATTGGACAGGATAAACGGCGTAATACCGTTTGCACGCAGCGCGCGGCACCATGCGACGATTTCGCCCGACGGCTCGGGGTCGCGTGTGCGCATCAGCGTTCCGTCTATATCGAGCAGTACGCCGCGCACACCGCGCGCGCGCAGTTCCTGCGGCGTGATATCGGTGGCCTTGGCGTAGCTGCGGTGAGGGCGGGGCACTATCATGTGGATCTCCTTTTGTTGCGCCGGCAGGCGCGCGCTTTTCGGCATATCGCACGCTGCGGGCGAATAGGATAACATAGGCGGCGAGGCGGGATGGTCCGCTTGTCCGGCCGCTGCCCGCGCGGGCATTCGCTATCGCGGCTATTTTACCATAGTACCGCCGTGCATACCAGGGGTAGGAAGAAGGTTGCCGCACGATCTTAGTATTTTCGTGGCCATGGCTTCGGACGATGTGCAGTCGGCCACGGGCTGCGGCGCGCCATGCGCCTATTTGTTTTATCAAATCGCCGAAAATGGCGCGCTGATGCGTACCGGGCTGCCCGCCGCGGCACGCGGAGGCGTGATGGGCATTTGCGGCGAGCTGCCT
>MEFT01000078.1:0-3418 GCA_001725215.1 Clostridium sp. SCN 57-10 | reverse complement strand
TCGATCTTCCGCGGTTGACGCGCGACATAGCCAGCGAATGTGTGCGGCGCGGCTATTCCGGCGTGCTGCTCGACCTCGCACCTACGCCCGCGTGCGTTACGCTGCTGCCCTCCCTGTCCGAACAGCTTGCGCGCCGCAATATCCCGCACTTCGCACCCGTGGAGATCGCGTCTGCCGTGCCGTATGGGCGCGTTGTCGTGCCCTCCGCACTGAGCGGCGGGGATTATCGCGCGCTGCTTGCCGAATATGCGGCGCGCTTCGGACTAGAGCGTGTATCACTTGAAATCGTACGAATCTGCTCAGATTTTCTCATGCCAAGCATGACACCCGACGGCGTGACGCTTTCCTCCGCACAGTTTGCCGCGCTTTTGGCGCAGCATTCACCCATGACCTTTTTTTCGAGGGAGCTTTGCGCCAAATATTTCACCTATCGCGACGAGCAGGGGCGATCACATTTTCTGCTGTTTGACGATCCGGATACCGCTGTGAAAAAGCTTATGCTGGCGCGCGAAGCAGGCTACACCACTGCGTTTGTGCTTTGGCGCGACTGGGGCGCGGCAACGACGAGCATCGTGCGCGGCGCCGCACTGTAATATCGGGCGAACCCTGCTTTTTCTCAATCATCATCAAAGGCCCGCCTTTCGGCGGGCCTTTGTGTTGCTTGGTGTTTCTACGGTGTTGCTATGCCACTTTGGCAATGTTACATGCAGCCGCAGGTATTGCAGCCATTGACGCATGCATCGCATGCATTGTTTCCGCATCCGCAGCCGTTGTTTCCGCACCCGCAACCACGATTGAAGCCGGTGCTACAATGTACCCAAATAATTACAATTGCGATGATGACAACGATCCATAATCCTTCGCAGCCGTCAAAAAAGCCGTTGCGACGATTGCAACCACAACCTGAATTCAACATAAGAAGCAGAACCTCCTAAACAGATTTCTCAATCTCATAATATTAGGAAACCGCTCTTCTTGCTACTCTTTGTGAAAAGATTATTGCGCTAATACTGCGGCCAGCTGTTCTGCCGTGATAACCCCTGCCGCAACCAGCTTATCGCCCAGCGTACCGCCATCCTTACGCGCGCAGCGCAGCGCGTTGTAAGAAAGAAGCACCACATGGTCGCGCCGGAAAACGCTGTGCATTTCGTCCCACTGAGCCTGCGTGAGAAGACCGATCTCCATTGCTTTAGTATATGAGGTCTTGTAAGAAAAGTCTCCTGCCGCATCGCTGTATCCGAGCGCGCGCAGCACAAATGTGAGATAAGTAATATCCTGCGCGGCGCCTTGCTGCACGAACGTAGTCGGCGTCATACCGTTGGTATATTTCATCGCCTCGCCGTATTTAACATAGCGAACGCCGTCCGCCCAGCCCGTCAGGTCGGTGAATGCCGATTTACCCTCGTAGGAGAGCGCCTGGCTTTCTTCACCGAGCAGGCGGATGAGCATAATCAGCGCCTCCTGGCGCGTGGGCACGCGCTCAAGCTCAAAGCCGTAATTGCTACCGCGGAACAGATTGAGCTTCTGAAGTCCTTCGGCCTGCGCCGTATACTTCGGCACATAGGCTGCCTGCACACGGCTGCCGTCTTTGATCTGCACAACGGCGGTCTGCGAAGTAATCTCGACGCCGCTGCCGTCGTCCGCGGCGAGCATGTAATAGACACTCGTTTTCACGGCCGTGCCCGCTGCGCGCGCCGCACCCGCCGTAACGTCGATGAGCACCGACGAAGAGCTGCCGCACACCTTGCCGCTGCCCGATTTCAAAATAACCGCCCCACCCGGCGTCCCGACGATTTTATCGCCCTTTTGCAGCGTCACCGTACGCATAGACCCTGCGACGAGCAGCGAAGGATCCGCTTTAATCTTGGCAAGCGCAAGCTCGCTCAGCTGCGCCGTCAAACGTGACTGCGCGGTCAGCTTGCTTTCCGCGTCGCGCAGAATGGCTTCGCGCTGCGCGGCATAGTTATCCAGCGTTTTAAACTTCAGTTCCTCGGTGCGAGAGGTCAGACGATCGCTCACCTCTCCGACGAAATGCTGGGTTATGTAAGACAGCGTCACCAGCGGGTCTCCCGCCGTGCCGCCTGCTGCCGCCGCCGCGACGTAAAGCGCCGCCGCGACGAGTATCATCATGATGACTTTCTTTTTCAAGCTACACCTCGCGTTTCGGCAAGCGGCGCGCCGCTTGGCTGCGTTTCGACCAATACCGTCATTATACTATACCGTACCCCGCTTGTCAAAGCGCCAAAAACAGGCGCCCCGAATCGGCAGCGAATGCCGTTTCGGGGCGTACCTTGTGCATACAGCCGCTTATCGGATGGGGAAATCGAAATAGGTTGCAGGATACGGCTCGGTGACGAGGTTATAATGCCACCATTCCTCCTGATAAAGCTTAAAGCCGCAGGCGAGCATTGCGTCGCGCAGGATTACGCGGTTATGCTCCTGTTCCGGCGTAAGCCCCGCTGCGCCATGGTGCGAGCGCTCATCCATGAAATCGAAAATCGAGCCCATGTCAAGCTCCTGATGGGTTTTCATATCAACAAGCGTAAGATCAACCGAGCTGCCGCGCGAGTGACCGGACTTTTTCGCGATGTAACCCTGCTCAAACATTTGCAGCTTCTCGACATTGGGATAGTGTACCGGCTTGCGGCGCTGGTCGGCAGCGTCGTCACCCCAGCGGACGAAATCGTCTACGGCGCGCTGCGGGCGGAACGCATCAAAAATTTTCATGATATAGCCCTGCTTGCGCAGGATTTCGGCGGCCTTAACGCAGCCCTCCGCCGCTTCTGCCGTCATCACAACGAGCGGACGCTCGTAACCCGTAGCGGGGCGTCCCATAAAGTTGTCGGTGCCCGCGTATTTGGCGTCGATGATGCAGTCTTCAATCAGCTCGTCAATGTAAACGAATCCCGCAGGAAGACCGTCTTTTTGGATACAGGCAACACTCTGATTCATGTTTATTTCTCCTTTTATGTTTGTCGGCGGACACCGCCGCCGCGAGTTTCGTTGCGGATAATTTTGATTTTCACACGACCGCCTTGGGGTCTACAAAAAGTTATGCACATTTTACACAGACTTTTGCACACCCTCGGAGGTACTGTATTTTCAAGCCGCGCGACTGATTATTCTCTGTTTTTGCACATGCCGCAAACGCGTTTTTCGCGTCTCCGTTTCGGGAATTTTCGGTTTACATAATGCTTATTGGCGAAATTTCTTTACTCTTTGTTATGTCTATACGGCACCCGCCAGCCGCTCGCCGGCACCCATTGTGGCAAAGCAGTTTTGCGCAAGCGTGCCGACGTTACCCGCCGCAAGCTCATAGCAGGCCTGTGCCGCGATCATCGCGCCGTTGTCGCCGCACAGCCGCAGCGGCGGCAGAAACAGGCGCAGCCCCTCCCGCGCGCAGCCCTGCTCAAGCGCG
>MEFT01000077.1 GCA_001725215.1 Clostridium sp. SCN 57-10 | reverse complement strand
AGCGTGGACATGGCCGGCACACCCGCTCCAAAGTTGATGATGCCGACATTCAAAAGGCCAATGTACGCAATGAAGACGCCGATGCCGCCGCCGATCGCGTGCTGCAGGCTGAGCGGAATGGCCTTGATGATGTACTTGCGGATTTTTGTCACCGTGATCAGAATGTTGATCAAACCGCAGATAAAGACCATAGAGAGCGCCTGTTGCCAGGAGAACTTGAGCGTAAAGCAAACGGTGAAGACAAAGAATGCGTTGAGTCCCATGCCGGGAGCCTGTGCATAAGGCACGTTGGCCACAAGGCCCATAATCAGAGTTCCGATGACCGATGCGATAATCGTGGCGAGGAAAACCGCGCCCCATTCCATGCCGGCTTGACTAAGAATGCCGGGGTTGACTGCAATGATGTAGGCCATCGCAAAAAACGTGGTAATGCCGGCTACAATTTCTCGGGAAATCGTAGTTCCGTTTTCCTTGAGTTTAAAGAACTTCTCCACTCTTGATACTTCCCCTCTCATATTTGCCTCGAACATAACAAAACTCGGGCAAAACCTACGCGAGTAATGTTTTTCCGAGAATTAAATCAACATTATTATGACATATTCACAAAAAATTTGCAATGCAATTTCCCTTGGAATCGAGCCGTCTCAAAATCTTCGTTCATATAAACGGAAGTCAAACAAAATCAAGCCCTAAAAAAAGGTATAATTCGTCATTCTGCATAATCAAAAAGGAAAAATTTATATATATGCCGCATGGCAAAAAAGTTCTGCAAAATATATAATGATTGTGTGGAGTAAATCCAATCCAGTTTCCATTGGAGGTATGCATGAAAAAACATCTCAGTTATACGACTCTCACCGGTACAGCATCCGTCACTCTCTCTGCACTATTCGGTGGGCTGGCGCTCTATCGCTGGCTGCTCATGTCGCGCTATGCACTCTCGTCGTATGATGTGACAAAAATGAGCGGCTATCTTGCTTCAAGCCACATTCTCATGGAAGCATACCGCTTTCTGATGGGATGGCTTGGCGTGATCGTTGTGCTGTTTGCGTTCATCGCGCTGCTCACGGTGAGCGGCACAAAAGCGGTGTGGCACATGGCGCTTTGGGCGATCCCCGCATCGCTCGCCGTTTTAGTTCTCGCCGAGCGTATCGCAAGCGGATTTGCCGTACCGTCTATTGTGCAGGCGGCACGCTTTTATGCTGGCGTCGTCGCCATCACCATACGTATACTTACATGCTTGATTTGCGCGACGCTTTATCGGCATGCCGCGGTTGCACTGATTGACGCTCCTCTGTTAAAGCACGACACGCTCGACCGCCGCACGGTTCGCACCATCGGCAGCGCAACGCTGCTCTATGCGTTACTGTTTTTTGCAATTTGTATTTTGAGCCTCGCATATATGCAGCTCTTTCAGCACTACGCCTCGCTCGATGTATCGCCCTATGGCCGGGGGCCGTTTTTCGTCATACAAGCGATGTACAACGGCATCTATCAGGATCTTGCATCAGGAGCTGTAAAGCTGTTCATCTTACTCCCCGTGATGCTCTGGTTTACGGCGCGCTTTGGGCGGTTGGCAGCCTCAGTGTCGGCTGCGAGCATGACGGCGGCATCCTATGCCACCTGCCACCTGTTCTCCTTTGTATCACACGCAGTCGGCTTAGATCCACCGGGCAGAGGTAACTATACGTTTTTTCTCTTCGCTGTTGCGCTTAGTATGCTCTTGGCGCTGGCGTTTGCGCTTCTCATTAGTTTTGTGGCGTCGAAAAGTATACAAGCCATACTGCGCAGGCACGGCAATGTGTAACATCTATAATGAAAGGGCTGTTCACCAAAGTGAACAGCCCTTTAAACTTATTCTGCGCTTTTCATGACCTCGTTGAGGAAAAACGAGCGCGCCGTTGCCGGTTCAACGCTGTAAATATCCTCGTCGAGCGTGACGCATACGCCGTTTTGGCAGTTGCCCATGCAGAAAGCAACCTGCATGTCTACCTTATCGTGCATCTTATACTCCTCGATGAGCTGCTGAAAGGTCATTACAATGTTATACGACCCCTTCAGGTGGCACGAGGTTCCGACGCATACTCTCAGCTTAGTCATGGCCATGCTCCTTGTTGCTCAGCGGATAGTGCACATGCAGCAGGTCGTGCACCTTGCCGCGCAGCACGCCGTTATAAAGGCTCATCATCAGCGGGTTCTCTTCCGAACGCTTGATGCTGATCAGGCGATCCGCCGAGTAAAGCGCCTTGCCGCGCTGCTCCTTCGTCTGGCGGGATCCGACCGGCTGACCCGCGCCGCTGACGCAGCCGCCCGGGCATGCCATCACTTCGACAAAGTCAAAGTGCTCGCCACCCTTGATGCGCTGAATCAAATCCTCCGCGTTTTTCAGGCCGCTGACGACCGCAATGCGCAGCTTTGTGTCGCCCGCAATGACAGTAGTTTCATTGATGGCGCGCGCAGACTTGTCGGCCGAGACGCGGCGCAGAACCGCTTCGGTGACACCGCCTGTGACGCCGAAGATGACACCGGCACCTGTCGCTGTGCTGAATGTCGAATCGACCGCCTCCGGCTCGAGCTCGGCAAACACAATGCCGGCCTCACGAATCATGCGAATGACCTCTTGCGTGGTGAGCACATAATCGGTCGAAGGTGCGGAATCATAGCGGAATTCCGGGCGAGCAGCTTCACCCTTCTTCGCGGTGCACGGCATGATGGCAACATTGACCACTCTGCGGCTCGAATGCTTGTACTGCTCTTTGATGACGGACGAGAACATCTGCATCGGCGACTTGCATGTCGACACATGCGGCATCAAATCGGGATGATGGTTCTCACAGTATTTAACCCATGCCGGGCAGCACGAGGTGAAGAGCGGGAACTCCTGCGGCGTCTCAAGACGCTTGAGAAACTCATTGCTTTCTTCAAGCACCGTAAGGTCGGCACCCGTCGCGGTATCAAACACCTCGTCAAAGCCGAGGCGGCGCAGCGCGGCGATGATACGGCCCATCGAGTTTTCGTCGGCGGGCAGGCCAAACGACTTCGCAACGGCAACGCGAACGGCAGGCGCGATCTGCGCAACTACTTTCGTGTTTTTATCGCTCAGCTCTTTCCAGACAGGGTTGGTATCGTTTTTGACGACAATGGCTCCCGTCGGGCAGACGGCGGCGCACTGGCCGCAGCCAACGCAATTCGACTGCGCGATGGGCTCATCAAACGCGGTCGCAATGATCATGTTCGAGCCGCGGTGCGCAAAGTCGATCGCACCAACGTTCTGCACTTCGTTGCACATGCGCACACAGTCGCCGCAGAGAATGCACTTGTTCTGATCGCGTGTGATGCTCAGCGAAGATTCGTCGAGCAGCGGCTTCTCCTTCAGGTTCTCAAAGCGCACACGGTCAATGCCGAAGCGCATGGCGAGCTCCTGCAGCTTGCAGCTGCCATTTTTTTCGCACGACGTGCAGTCACGGCAGTGGTTCGAGAGCAGCAGCTCAAGAATCATTTTGCGGTATTTACGCAGACGCTCGGTATTGGTGTAAATCTCCATTCCTGCTTTGGGGGGCGTGGAGCATGCAGCATCCATCCCACCCCACTGGTTTTCGACCATGCACATTCTGCACGCGCCGTAAACCGAAAGCTCGGAGTAGTAGCAGAAAGTCGGCAGCTCGACGCCAACCTTGCGGATGATTTCAAGCAGGTTTTTCTCGCCGTTTATTTCGACGGGGTTGCCGTCAACGAGCATGTAATTGAGTTTTTCCATCGTATCAGGCCTCCTTAATGGCATGGAACGGGCAGGTGGAAACGCATGCGCCGCACTTGATGCACTTAGTGGGGTCGATTTTATAAGGCGACTTGAGCTCGCCGGTGATCGCGTTAACCGGGCAGATGCGTGCACACTTCGAGCAGCCCTTACATTCGGGCGCTTCGATATAGATCCGCTTCAGCTTCTGGCAGGTTCCCGCCGGACAGCGCTTTTGCTCGATATGCGCTTCATATTCGCTGCGGAAGTTCTTAATGGTGCTTACCACGGGCGACGCAGCCGTTTTGCCCAATCCGCAGAGCGCGGTATTGGAAATGGTATCAGCCAGATCGAGCAGCAGCTCGATATCTCCAGTCTCTCCCTTTCCGGCAACGATACGCTCAAGAATCTCAAGCATGCGCTTAGTGCCCTCACGGCACGGCACGCACTTTCCGCACGATTCATTCTGGGTAAAGTTCATAAAGAAGCGTGCAACCTCGACCATGCAGGTGTTTTCGTCCATGACGACGAGACCGCCGGAGCCGATCATCGCATCGGCTTTTTTGAGCGAGTCAAAGTCAAGCGGAATATCAAGCTGCTCGCTGGTAAGGCAGCCACCCGAAGGGCCGCCGATCTGAACCGCCTTAAACTGAGCGTCGCCACGCATGCCGCCGCCGATGTCAAAAATGACTTCACGCAGCGTCGTGCCCATCGGAACTTCGATGAGTCCGGTGTTCTGAATGTTTCCGGTCAGTGCAAACGCCTTTGTGCCGGGGCTGCTCTCGGGTCCCATGGTTTTGTACCATGCCGCGCCCTTGGTGATGATAAGCGGCACATTGGCGAAGGTTTCCACGTTGTTGAGCACCGTCGGCTTCTCAAACAGACCTTGTTCCACGGTACGCGGCGGCTTAACGCGCGGCATACCGCGCTTGCCTTCGATGGAAGCAGTGAGCGCCGAGCCTTCGCCGCAAACGAACGCGCCTGCGCCGCGGTTGATATGCAGATGGAAGCTGAAATCGCTGCCGAGGATGTGGTCGCCCAGCAGGCCGAATTCCATGGCCTGCGCGATAGCATTGCGCAGGCGCTCAACCGCCATGGGATACTCGGCGCGCACATAGATATATCCCTCGTTTGCACCACACGCAAGACCGGCGACCATCATGCCCTCAATCATGCGATGGGGGTCGCCTTCCATAATGGAGCGATCCATAAACGCGCCGGGGTCTCCCTCGTCGCCGTTGCAGACAACATACTTCTGGGGTTCCTTTTGACGCTTAACCTGCGACCATTTACGGCCGGCCGGGAAACCGCCGCCGCCTCTGCCACGCAGGTTCGACTCAGTGATCTCATGGATGATCTCATCGGAGGTCATATCAAACAGCGCCTTTTCGAGCGCCTCATATCCGCCGATGGCGAGATATTCCTTGATCGACGTTGCATCGATATGTCCGGTGTGCTCAAGCACGACACGGGTTTGCTTTTTGTAAAACGGGATATCTTCCTGGCGCATCTGCACAACGCCGCCCTTTTGATAGGCAAGGCGCTCGATATGCTCGCCGCGCACGATGGTCTTCTCGACGATTTCTTCGCAATCCTCAAGCTTGACCTTGGTGTAAAGGTAGCCTTGCGGCTCGATGCGCATCAGCGGGCCCATTTCGCAGAAGCCATGGCAACCGCTCTTCTTGAGGCCGACTGCGCCTTCATGGGGCTCATGGGCAAGCTCGACATCGCACTGAATGCCGCGCTGCTCCATCAGGTGCTTAAGTTCATCATAAATCTCAAGCGATCCGCCTGCGATGCAACCCGTACCAGCGCACACCAGAATTTTTTTCTTTTCCGCATGAAGCGATTCTGAAAAGACGCGGCGCAGCGTATGCAGTTCTTCTCTGTTCTTAAGCATTTTGCGCCTCCTCTCGCAGCGTGGCAAGCAGGGCGCTTGCCTTATCGGGTGTCATTGCGGGGTAAACCTTATCATTTACAGTCAAAACGGGAGCGAGCCCGCACGCGCCGAGACAGGAAACCGTCTCAACGGTGAACAGATTATCATCTGTCGTCGCCTTCTTATCCGACAGTTTAAGGTCGGCATACAGACGCTCAAGAATCGGGATGGAACGGCGCACGTGGCAAGCAGTTCCGTCGCACACCTTAATGACGTATTTCCCCTTAGGCTCGAGAGAGAAGTTTTCATAGAACGTTGCCACAGAATAGATGCTTGCGCAGCTAACAGACAACCGCTGCGACATATGTTCAAATGCCTCGCGAGGTAAATAACGGTAATGCTCTTGCACTGCTTGCAAAATCGCGATGATTGCGCTGGGCTTGGCTCCGTGCTGATCGATGATTTGATCAATCACAGCGTAGTCAAACGAGTCTTGCATATTGTTCCTCCTGTTTTGTATTCCTTCACTGCGTCATGTGGTCAACCACACGGGGACGCGTCCGTCTCCGGGCGCGTACCCGTGTGGTTGACGGCCGGCGGGAAGCATATGCTTCCCTACCGTGCCGCAACCACGCTATTTTATTTCTTGGACAGTTGCTCGTCAATGGCTTGCGCGGCCGTTTTGCCCGCTCCCATTGCGAGGATGACAGTGGCGGCGCCCGTTACGGCGTCTCCGCCGGCATATACACCCTCGCGGGAAGTAAGGCCGGTTTCTTCCTGTACGATGATGCCGCCCCATTTCTGGGTATCAAGGCCCTTGGTCGTCGACTTGATCAGCGGATTGGGCGATGTTCCGATCGACATAATCACGCAGTCAACATCCATCTTAAACTCAGAGCCTTCTTTTTCCACCGGTCTGCGGCGTCCGGAAGCATCCGGCTCGCCGAGCGTCATCTCACGGCAAACCATGCCGTTGACCCATCCGTTTGTATCCCCTGTGATTTCGCAGGGGTTAACAAGCACCTTGAAGAGGATGCCCTCTTCCTTGGCATGTTCAACCTCTTCATGACGGGCGGGAAGCTCTGCCTCGGAACGACGGTAAACGATGGAAACCTCTTCGGCGCCAAGGCGCTTTGCGCAGCGCGCGGCATCCATTGCAACGTTTCCGCCGCCGACGACGGCAACCTTCTTCGCCTTGACAATCGGGGTGGCGCTGTCGTTGCGATAGGCGCGCATCAGGTTGGTACGGGTCAAAAACTCGTTGGCCGAGAACACGCCCTTCAGGTTTTCACCGGGGATGTTCATAAAGCGCGGCAGACCCGCTCCGCTTCCGATAAAGACAGCTTCAAATCCGCTCTCAAACAGCTCGTCGATCGACAGAACGCGGCCGATAACCATGTTGGTCTCAAGCTTAACGCCGATGCTCTTGAGCGTATCAATTTCCTTTTGTACGATTGCCTTCGGCAGGCGGAACTCGGGAATGCCGTAGACAAGGACGCCGCCCGCAAGGTGAAGAGCTTCAAACACGGTGACTTCATAGCCTTTTTTGGCCAGATCGCCAGCGCAGGTCAGGCCTGCGGGGCCGGAGCCGACAATGGCGACTTTATGTCCGTTCGGAACGGGCTTAACGGGTGCTTCGGTTGCATTGGCATTGTGCCAGTCAGCCACGAAACGCTCGAGGCGGCCGATGGCGACAGGCTCGCCCTTGACTCCGCGCACACATTTGCACTCGCACTGAGACTCCTGCGGACATACGCGGCCACACACGGCGGGCAGCGAGCTGCTCTTTGAGATCGACTGATAGGCGCCTTCAAAATCATGCGCAATGATTCGCTCGATGAACGCCGGAATGTCAATTTGCACGGGGCATCCCGACACGCACGGCTTGTGCTTGCAGTTCAGGCAGCGCTGAGCTTCGTCAATAGCCTGCTCCTCGGTATAGCCAAGGGCAACCTCACTGAAATTTTTGTTTCTAACGTCGGGAGCCTGAGAAGGCATCTCGTTTTTAACAAGAGACATATTTGGCATGGTTATTTTGCCTCCTTCTGGAACAGGTTGCAGGTCTCTTCGTGCGCTTTGCGCTCGAAGTCGTAGTAGGTGCGCGAACGCTGCATCGCCTCGTCGAAATCAACGAGATGTCCGTCAAAGTCGGGACCGTCGACGCAGGCAAACTTCGTCACACCGCCAACGGTAAGGCGGCATCCGCCGCACATGCCTGTACCGTCAATCATAATGGGGTTCATGCTGACCGTTGTCTTTACGCCAAATTCCTTGGTCAGCGCGCAGACAAATTTCATCATGATCAGCGGGCCGATGGCAATGACCTCATCAAAGGTCTCGCCAGCCTCCAGCAACTCGCGCAGCGCGTCGGTCACAAGGCCTTTCGTGCCATAGCTGCCATCGTCGGTCTTGACGATATAGCGCGCGCTCGCCGCCTTAAACTCGTCCTCCAAAATGAGCAGCTCACGGTTACGGAAGCCGACAATGGAAGTGACCTCGCAGCCCTGTTCGTGCAGCTTCTTCGCCACAGGATAGGCACTGGCCCCGCCTACGCCGCCGCCGATGATGGCGACACGCTTAAGCCCTTCCGTATGCGTGGGCGATCCAAGCGGACCGACAAAGTCCTGAATGTATTCGCCTTCGTTTTTGTGGTTGAGGGCTTCGGTAGCCGCGCCAACCAGCTGGAAAATGATCGAAACCAAGCCGTTTTCGCGGTCGGTATCGGCGATGGTAAGCGGAAAACGCTCTCCGTTTTCGTCGACGCGCAGAATGATAAATTGACCGGGCTCGGCCTTGCGGGCGATAAGCGGCGCCTCAATCTCCATTCTCGTAACCGTCGGGTTAAGTCTCTGTTTGTGTGCAATTTTAAACATAGTTACCCTACTTTCCCACTGCCCCGATGCGATATCGATCTTCGCACCGACGCAAATTGATTCTAAAAAATATGGAACCTTACTTATTATAGGGGATAATCTTGCAAAAGGCAATCCCGCCGCCGCTGCCGCGATGCCGCCCGCCTCCTTTTTTCGACAGTTTTTTCGACGTATGGCAGAACTATTTTTGCTAAAGATATATCGATAAAAATATAACGAAAATATTTTTTGTGTTTTTAAGCAATTCCCGTAAATCCAAGCTATTTTTCAAGTTACAACGAAAATTAACCCTTTTGGACGCATGCTTTTGTGCATTTTTCGTGGTTTCAGCTTGCCTCAAGCCGGTAGGTACATTCGTGGTGTGATTACAAAGAAAAAGCCGCAGACTTTTTGTCTGCGGCTTTTGTGAAACTTACTATTCAGCGTCGGAAGCTTCGCCGGCTCCGTCCAAAAGCGCGCGGATGCTAAGTGAAATTTTATTCTTCTCGCTGTCAATATCGGTAATCTTAGCTTCCACTTCCTGGCCGATGGTCAGAGCCTCGTCGGCTTTGGCAATGCGGCGGTTTGCGATCTGCGAAATATGGATCAGACCGTCAACGCCCGGAAGAACCTCGGCAAATGCACCGAAGGGCATGAACTTTACGACCTTGACCTTGACAACGTCACCAACCTTGTAGGTGCTTTCAAACTTCGACCAAGGATTCTCGCTCGACTGGCGATAGCCAAGGGAGATCTTCTTCTTCTCCATGTCAAGCGCGATCACATAGACTTCAATCTGCTGGCCGAGCGTCAGCACGTCCGAAGGATGCTTAACGCGGTTCCAAGACAGCTCGCTGATATGCACCATGCCGTCCACGCCGCCGATATCGACAAACGCGCCAT
>MEFT01000076.1 GCA_001725215.1 Clostridium sp. SCN 57-10 | reverse complement strand
GCGTCGGTCAGCGCGGTCGTATAGGAAAAGTCCCCATTTTGCTCGCTGTATCCGAGGGCGCGCAGCAAAAAGGTCATATATTGCACGGCCGTCGCCTGGTTTGCAGGAGAATAGGTTGTTTCCGAAGTACCGCGCGTCAGACCGTCAGCGTAAAGATATGCTACATACGGCCTATAATAATCGCTGACGTCGGTGAAGCAAAGCGTCTGCTCGCCCATTGTCTGGGCGACGCTTTCCGCGCCGAGATAGCGCGTCAGCATAACGGCAGCCTCGTCGCGCCGCGGCGCGCGCCCCAGCTCAAAGCCGCTGCCTGTGCCGAGAAACAGCCCAAGCCGCTGAAGCTGGCGTGCGTAGACGAAATCGTTCCCCCAAAGGTATTCCGTAACCGCATCGGCAGACGCGGTGCCCCATCCTTTTTTCAGCGCCATCATCTCGGTGCGGCTTTTCAGGAAATAGGTCTTAACCGCCGTAGAGCCGACATCGTCATACGTCGCGTCAACAAAGTATACGCCGCCGTTGTGAAACACAGCGTTCCATGAATGGTTAAGCGCATCGCTTCCGATATAAATGCATGGGATGCCCGCTTCGCGGCACAGCATCGCAAACGCCGCACTGTATCCGTCGCACACCGCTTTGCGAAGCACCAGCGCACCATAGGCCGAAAAAGCGCTTGGCGCGGCGGTCTGCTGGTTGCGCGCCGCATCGTAGTCATACTCGCAGTTTTCCGCAAGATAGTTTTCGATGGCGTTAAGCATCTGATATTCGCTCATATCGGGCTGAAGCAGCGTGGCGACGATCTCTTTTGCCGCGCTGCGCGCCTGCAAATGCTCCGCTTCGGTGCGAAGCTGCATGGTGACCGTGGCGACCTGCCCGCGCACGCGCCATGAGATACCGAAATAATCCGGATACATCATGCGCGCATACTCGTACATCACATTGTAATCAAATCCCGAAGGCACGGTAAAGCTGACCGACAATTTTCCGCCTTGCGCAGCACCCGCAAGAAGCTCAGCTGCCTGCAGCTCTCCCTGTACCGCGACCGGCTCTGCAGTCGCCTGCGTCGCGGTGGGCAGCACAAAGCACAGCACCAGTAAAAAAGCGAAAAACGCGGTTGACCTTCTTCTCATGACAGCTCCTTTCGGCGTTGCCTAAAACATGCGAACCGTATAATACACCACCGCCGCAAACAAAAAGCCAATAACGGCGAACATCGCATAATAAGCAAGAGGGTTTCCAAACACAAAAGATGCAACGAGCAACGCCGCAGCCCCGCCGTAAACGGCCGCAGGATAGCTGCGATTAACCTGCGGCGAGAAAAGCCGCAGACGCACGGAACCGACGGAAAGAACGCCGGAATTTTTGTGTGTGAACTGATAGAACGCCACCGGCACGACGCACAGCACAAGGCCAATGACGAGCGACGTGAGCTTCATCGTGGGGCGGACGGGCAACTCGCTGGCCTGTCCGATAAACCACAGAAGCAGCGCGATGCACGCATGAGTCGTTGCCACGGTGAAAAACTCGCGCGGATAGGTGCAGAAAATCAGGTACAGGATGGCCGAAACCGGCATGATGATGTAGAGCAGCCGCATGGCAACGGTGTAGTCAAAAAAGCGCATCATGCCCGCGCCGCCCGCAAGCAGCAGCGAAAACCAAGTAATGACGGTGCCGGTCAGCGTGGCGGTTTTGATGCTTCCGTCACGCATCTGGCGCAGATAGCGCATCGCGCCGTAAACCGCGCCCGCAATGCCGACCGCAATGAGGAAAAGCGCAACCGCGCCCGCGATTTTATAAGAAGAATGGTAGCCGAATCCACGGTTTAAGTACGATATTGCCCACAACAGAATGGCGGTGGCTCCGAAAAAGGTTAAAACGCGATTGGTGATGTAATCGTTTTTTTGAACAGTTTTTTGGCTCAACGTCTTCACTCTCCGATATCAAAATTGCCCGTTTCATACATAATGGCGCAGAGCGCCGCCACGGGCGCGGTTTCACACCGCAGGATACGCGGGCCGACCGATACCGACTCTACACCTGCCGTAAGCGCAAGCGCCGCCTCAGACGGCGAAAATCCGCCCTCCGGCCCTGTTATCACGGCAAGCGTAGCCGCGTGTTCTACGGCGCGCAATGCACTGCGCAGCGCACGTCGGTTTTCCTTTTCATACAGTAAAAATGCACCGTCTGCCTCGCGTGCCTGCGCAACGGCCTGTGCAAAATCAACCGCCGCGCCGACCGTAACGGCGCGCGACCTTCCCGATTGCTTGGATGCTTCAAGCGCGATACGCTCCCAGCGTGCCCGCTTTTTTTCGGCATCGGCTGCGTCGATACGCACCACACAATGCTCGGATAAAAACGGCACAATATGAGACGCACCCACCTCCACACATTTTTGGATCATTTGGTCAAAGCGCTCTCCTTTGGAGACTCCGGCAAACACGGTGACGAACACGTCGGGCTCGGTATCGCCCGGTGCGCTCGTCACAATCTCCGCCTCGACCGACGCGGGAGAAACCCGAAGCGCACGGCAGCGGTATTCGACGCCGTTTTCGTCACATACGACGAGCGCGTCGCCCGTTCGCATACGCAGCACACGGGCTGCATGCGCCGAATCTTCAGCGGAAAGCGTAATGACGCCGTCGCGCACGGCGCTGTTTTCGACGAAAAATCTCACCCGATCACACCTTATTGCATCTGTTACCAAGTCAGTATACCAAACGGCGGTCCATTTGTCCATTCAAATCAGACTTAAGAATTTCTCAAAAGTTCCGCTTTTTTCATTGCAAACATGCGCCAACCATCGCGCTCGCGCGAGGTGACCGGCGTAAGCCCCTGCGCGGCGTATGCCAGCGCCACCTCCTGCTCGCGGCTTAGGATAATGCCCGAAAGCAGCAGCATGCCATCTTCTTCCAGCCACGCAGCCAGCGCGGGCGCCATGCCGATGAGCACGTCGGCAACGATGTTGGCCGTAATCAGCCGGTAGGGCGCGCCGGCAGCAAGCGTCTGCGCAAGCTGCGGGTCAGACAGGAAGTCGCCCGCGTGCGCCGAAAAACGTTCAGGTGCAATGCCGTTGAGCAGCAGGTTTTCCGCCGTCGTACGCACGGCGTTCTCCTCAATGTCGCACGCCGTGGCATGGCTTGCACCGAGCAACAGCGCAGCAGCCGTCAAAATACCGCTGCCACAGCCCGCATCGAGCACACGCGCGCCGGTGAGGTCGGCCACATCAAGCTCCTCCAAACACATGCGCGTCGTCGCGTGGCTGCCCGTGCCAAAGCTTGACGCGGGGTCGATGGTCAGTATTACGCGTTCCTCCGTGTCGCCCACATCCTCCCAGGAGGGGCGCACAAGCAGACGCTCGCCGACGCAAAACGGCTTATAAAATCGCTTCCAATTGTGCTCCCAGTCCTCCGATTCTTCATCACGTCCGGCAAGCGTGCCCGCCACCGCCGCAACCTCCGCCACGGCAAGCTCGCTTTCCTCTCCCTGCTCCAGATAAACGCTGACCGTGACCGGTCGATCCATATGCTCAAACAGCTCCTCGCCAAGATAGTCCCATCTGGGCGAGGGGGTGTTTGCAAGCTCTTCCGTGTCGTGCGGATCGTCAATCTGGCAGAAGGGGCAAACGTGGGAAATCGCCTCCGCCACGACCTCTGCGCCCGCCGTTGTCGTTTCTATCGTCATCTTAATATAGTCCATATTGCCCTCCGAATATTATCGTGCAATGATAGCATACCACAAAATGGGCATATTGAAAAGTGTTTGTAAAACCAAAACGAATATGATATCCTTATAATCGTGCAAGGGGGAGATTATCACGTCATCATTATTAGAAAAACTGTTCAGCCCCGTTCGCCTGATGCGCGGGCAGGCAATCGACGCAGACGGACTTCCGTCAGCTTCCGAATCGATGCAAACGCTTGCAAAAATCGCATGGCCCGCAATTTTAGAGTCGGTATTAATTAGCCTTGTTTCGCTGGTCGATACCATGATGGTCAGCTCGCTCGGACATGAGGCGATCGCCTCGGTCGGTCTGACGACGCAGCCGCGCTTCATCGTACTCGCCATCTTTATGTCGCTTAACGTCGGCGTTACCGCCGTCATCTCGCGCCGCTTTGGCGAAGGCGACCGCGAAAGCGCCAACCGAACGCTGCGGCAAATTTTGCTGATCGTCACGGTGCTTGGCGCGGTTCTTTCGGCGCTTGCCGTTTTCTTCGCCGAGCCGCTATTGCGCTTTGCCGGTGCACAGGCCGACACCATTGAAGGCGCCGTGCAGTATTTCTCCATCATCATCGGCGGCGGCATCTTCTCCATCATATCGCTGACCATCAACGCCGCGCAGCGCGGCTGCGGCAATACCAAAATCGCAATGACGACCAATGTAACGGCAAACCTTGTGAACATTGTGTTCAACTATCTGCTCATTGGCGGTCATTTCGGCTTTCCGCGGCTAGAGGTGCGCGGCGCGGCCATTGCAACAACGCTCGGCTATTTCGTCGCCTTTGTCATCGCCGTGCGCTCCATTTCGCATCCCGATCGTTTTTTGCATATATCATTCCGTCACAGCTTTAGGCCGCGTTGGAAAGATCTTTCGTCTCTGATCAACGTAGGCTCCTCCGCTGCCGTAGAACAGATTTTTGTGCGCGTAGGCTTCTTTTTGTTTGCCAAAATCATTGCGGGTCTTGGCACTGTGGCTTTCTCGACCCATCAGGTCTGCATGAACATGATGAATCTCTCGTTTGCCTTTGGAGACGGACTTGCCGTTTCCGCGTCTGCGCTTGTGGGGCAGAGCCTCGGCAAACGGCGCAGAGACCACGCCGTATTATACGGCCATCTGGCCCAGCGCGTTGGTCTCATCATCGGTGGCTGTATGACGGTTTTCTTCCTCCTGCTGCGGCGACAGTTGATGATTCCGTTTTCGGACAGCGAAGAAATGATCGTGCTCGGCGCGCAAATACTTATCATTCTCGGCTGCATCTGCCCGGCGCAGATTTCGCAGGTCATCTTTTCAAACTGCCTGCGTGTTGCAGGCGACACCCGCTACGTCGCCTTGGTTTCGCTCGTCTGCATCGGACTGGGACGCACCGTGGTTGCCTATCTGTTCACCTACACGCTTGCAGGCGGACTGATCGGCGCGTGGATGAGCATCGTCGTCGACCAGGTATCCCGCCTGATTCTCAACGGAGTGCGCTTTTCGCGCGGCAAATGGACCTCGATCAGACTATAATTACTCCCCCAAAAAACGCCGCTTTGCGGCGTTTTTTTACATTGAACAGCGCCGCCTGCCGTGTTATACTTAGCATATAAAATCATTTGAAATGCTAAACGAGGTTTTGATATGACGAACAGGGACGAGCTGCGTGCATTTTTGCTGGATTTCTCCATCCGCCTTACCAAGGTTGAGGAGGAATTTCTCTCGGCGGGACTCGCAATGACCATTACCTCTCCCGAAATTCGCATTTTAGAGCATATCGGCCCACAGGGCGCCGCCAAGATGAGCGGCGTTGCGCGAGCCCTCGGTGTCACGCTCGCCACGCTGACCGTCGCATGCGACCGGCTCGAGGCAAAGGAGCTCATCGAACGCCGCCGTGATGAAAACGACCGCCGTTCGGTCTGTGCCGTGCTCACGCCGCTCGGTCTGGTGGCGTATCACTATCACGTTTCCTTTCACCAGCATATCGCCGAAGTGCTGCTCGATGGATTTTCTGAGGAGGAGGCACGCTTGTTCAGCAGGTTTATGCACAATCTGAACGGTTTTTTGGAAAATAACCAATAGCCACTGAAGGGAGATCGAATTCCGCCTTCGTGCCGCCGCTCTTGCGACTAACCCCCGCGTTCCGCCGATTTCTTGAAAAATTTCGGCGAGGTAGCGTGTTTTTCACCACACATGTCACCGAAAAACATAATAATTCAAGCCCAAAAGGGCCGTCGCATCAGCGGCGGCCCTTTTTCCTCAAAAAAAGAAGAGGGGATGCGGACATCCCCTCCGTTTTTCTTTTACCGAACGCCCCACTCGGGAGAGGGCTCCTGCTTTTTGCCGCGCGCCAGCAGCGATGTAACCACATCGCCGACTTTCGCGCCCTCAAACAAAATACTGTACAGAGCGCGCGAAATGGGTAAATCGATGTCCATATCGCGTGTCAGCTCATGCACGGCCTGCGCCGCGTAATAGCCCTCGACAACGGCGCCGATGCGCTTGACCGCCTCGGCGGGCTCGACACCCTGCCCGATGAGCAGTCCCGCGCGGCGGTTGCGCGAATGCATGGAGGTGCACGTTACAATGAGATCGCCGACGCCCGAAAGCCCGGCAAACGTGCTCGCCTCACCACCCATACGCACGCCAAAGCGTGCCATTTCGGCAATGCCGCGCGTCATGAGCATCGCTTTTGTGTTATCGCCGAAGCCTGCTCCGTCGCTGATACCAACGACGAGCGCCATGATGTTTTTCATCGCGCCGCCCAACTCCGCACCGACTACGTCGTGCGAGGTATACACACGGAAAAAGGAGTTCATCACCGTATCCTGCACAAGCTCGACGGCCTGTTGGTCACGCGATGCGGCAACGACGGCCGTGGGCATGCCGCGTGCGACCTCCTCGGCATGAGACGGCCCGGTCAGTGCCACAAGCGGCGCCGCGCCGCACAGTGCCTTCTCGACCGAGTCGGACAGCAGACAATAACCGTTTTTCTGATCAAACCCTTTGGACAAAAGCACCACGACACTGTCATGCTCCAGATAGGGCGCAAGTTTCTGCGCCGTTTCAAACACGGCGAACGACGGTACGGCGATGACATAAATGCGCGATCCCGCGGCGCGCGTCAGGTCGTCGGTAACCACAATCTCATCGGGCAGACGAATACCGGAAAGCAGGGCTTCGTTGCACCGCTTTTCGCGCAGCGTCTCCGCCTCCTGCGCAAACGGTGTCCATAGCACGACCTCATGTCCGTTGCCGTGCAGCAGCGTTGCAAACGCAAGTCCCCATCCGCCGCAGCCTAAAACCGTAAACTTCATGATTTTCCTCCGTTTTGCTTCGAGCGCCCAAACGAAATGCGGTGCTCTGTTCCACTAATCAGACGTTTGATGTTTTCACGATGCAAATAGATAATAAGCAGTGCTAGAGCACTTGCATAGACAATCTCTGTGGGGCCGCGCGCGCCCCAAAATGCAAAGGCAAAAGGGAACGAGAGTGCCGCGACCATCGATGCCAGCGACACATAGCGCCCCACAAGCAGCACAATGGCAAAAACCGCGATCACCGCCACAAAGGCTCTGACGTCGATGAGCAGTACCAGCATCGCACCGGACAGCACACCCTTGCCGCCTTTGAAATGAAAAAACACAGGGTATGCATGTCCTACCACGGCAGCAGCCGCGCCGATGAGCAGCCCCACGCGGCCTGCCGCCGCCTGGGCGAGCAGCCCCGCCGCAAGCACCTTCAGCATGTCAATCGCGATGACGAGCACAGCACGCTTCCAGCCGTAGGTACGCACCATATTGGTCGTGCCCGCGTTTCCGCTGCCATGCTTGCGGATATCGGAGCGATAGATTAAGCGCGAGATGATGATGGCACCGTTAAGCGAGCCGAGCAGGTATCCCAGCACGGCGCACAGCGCCCATATGGCATAGGTTTTACCGTCCATTGCAGATGCTCCTTAATCTTCCTTTTCTCCGCGCTGTCGTACGAGCATACGAATGGGAGTGCCTTCAAGCACAAATATTTCACGAATCCTGTTTTCGAGATAACGCAAATAGGAATAATGAAACAGCTTTGCGTCATTGCAGAAGCAAACAAACGTGGGCGGTTTAATGCCTGTCTGCGTGATATAGTATACCTTGAGTCTGCGTCCCTTATCGGTCGGCGGCTGTACGCGCGCCGTCGATTCCGCCAGAATCTGGTTAAGCATACCCGTTGTGATACGCGTTGAGTTCGCTTCATTCACGCGTTTGATCACTTCAAACAGGTTCTCGACGCGCTGCCCCGTTTTGGCCGAGATAAACACAATGGGCGCGTAGGTCATATAGGCAAGCTCGGCGCGAACTTTTTTCTCGTAGTCGCCCTGCGTGCCCGTCTCTTTTTCGATCAAATCCCACTTGTTGACGACAATAACGGCAGCCTTGCCGTTTTCATGCGCGTAACCCGCCACCTTCGTGTCCTGCTCGGTCACGCCCTCGACGGCGTCGATCATGATGAGGCACACGTCGCTGCGCTCGACCGACATGAGCGCGCGCATGACCGAAAAACGCTCGATGGCGTCGTCCACCTTCGACTTGCGGCGGATACCCGCCGTGTCGATGAACAAAAATTTATCCTCACCGCGGACCACCTCGGTATCGATTGAATCACGGGTAGTGCCCGCCACATCGCTGACAATCACGCGTTCTTCGCCCGTAACACGGTTGATGAGCGAGCTTTTGCCCACGTTCGGCTTGCCGATGACGGCGACCTTAATTTGCGTGTCCTCGTCCATATCGTCCTCTTCCTGGGGCGGGAAGTGCTCGAAGCACGCGTCAAGCAGGTCACCTAGGTTATAACCGTGCAGCGCGGAAATGCCGATCGGGTCGCCCAGACCGAGGTTGTAAAACTCATAAAAGTCAGCGGGCGGATCGCCCGGCGTGTCAAGCTTGTTCACGGCGAGCACAACCGGCTTTTTCGAGCGCTGCAACAACGCAGCGACCTCGGCGTCGGCCGCCGTCAGTCCGGTGCGCACGTCGCAAATGAGAATGACGACGTTCGCATGGTCGATGGCAATCAGCGCCTGCTCGCGCATAAAGCGCAGAATTTCATTATCGGCGCGCGGCTCGATGCCGCCCGTGTCTATCACGTCAAAGCGGCGGTTGCGCCACTCGGCCTCGGCGTTCGACGATCTTGTTAAACAGCTGCGATTTGCCGACGTTCGGACGGCCCACAATCGCTATGATCGGTTTTTCCATTATTCCTGCCTTTCCAGCACGGCGTCGAGGAACATGCCGCCGTCAATCTCGACGGGGATGACCGTGACGCCCAGTGCCTGTTCCATATCGGAAATCGAAACGTCGTCCAAAAACACCGTCTCGCCGTGCCGCAGCATGACGCGCGGCACCAAAAGACGCTTTGCCGTTATCTTTCCACGAAGCTGCGCAATGATGTCTCCGCCTGTGACAAGACCCGCAACATTGACGCCCTCTCCGAAAAAGTCATTGCGCACGGCGAACACCTCATATTGTACCTCATTATCGCATCTTTTGGCTATTTCGTCAATCATACGGCGCATGAAATCAGCCGCGCCGCGGCCCGTTGCGACGGCAAACGGGGCGATGCGTATTTTTTCCTCCATCGCAAGCGCGCAGCGCAGCTCGCTTTCAAAAAGCGACATAAGTCCGACGCCGTTTTCAAGCTGCGCATACTCGCCGTAATACTCCGGTGCGGGAATCGGAAGCCCCGCTTTGAGATAGAGCTCGTCGGCGGCAAAGCAGATCGGCGCGCCGTGCGTCTGCTCATTGGCGGCGCGTGCCTCGTCGATAACGGCGATGATGCCGCGCGCGCCGTCTTGGTCAACAGGCTCTAGATGCGGCAGCCGCTCACGAAAGCGCGTCAAACCAACCGGCACCACGGCGACGCCGCGCACCGCCGGATACAGCACAGAAAGCTCGCGCAGCGTGCGCCTCAGCTCGTCTCCGTCATTATATCCGGGACACACGACAATTTGGCACTGCATCGCGATGCCATGCTGCGCAAAATAATAAAGATGACGCAGGCTTGCGCCGCCGTTCGGATTACCCAGCATGCGGGTACGCAGCTCCGGATTGGTCGTGTGCACCGAAATGTTGAGCGGCGACACACGCATCCGCGCGATGCGCGCGGCATCCTCGTCGCTCAGATTGGTCATGCTGATATAATTGCCCATCAGAAACGAAAGACGTGCGTCGTCGTCCTTAAAATAAAGCGTGCGCCGCATACCGGGCGGCAATTGGTCGATGAAGCAGAACACGCAACGGTTGCAGCAGCCCTTTTGTTCGTCGATGAGGTAGGACGCAAACGTCAGTCCCAAATCCTCTCCCTCGCGCTTGCGGATCACGCAGGAATGCGCCTCGTCACCGCGCAGCGTTTCCACCGTCACGCGGGGCTCATAGCCGTAAAATTTATAATCGAGCACGTCGTGAACGGCGTGCCCGTCGATGGCGACCAGCGCGTCGCCCGCGCGCAGACCCGCGCGCTCGGCCGGGCTGCTTGGCTCGACCGCAATGATTTCTGCCGGCATAGTTGCCTCCTTTTTCTTTGAAGGAGCATGTATCCCCTTCGCGCTGCGGCATTGCCGCAGCTATCCCCCGTCTCGCTGATTTTTGCCCAAAATCAGTGGATTGAGGAGTATTTTCAATGGAACGGCCGCCGAAAACCGAACTTGGTAAACGTAAAAAAATAGAGAAGGTTCCCCCTCTCTATCTTCTTGCATTCTGACGGTTTTGCTTAGTTCTCCTCAACCGCGAGAACTGTGCGGCCGTTGTAGGTTCCGCAAGCTTTGCAAGCTCTGTGGGACAGAACGGGCTCACCACACTTCGGGCACTTCACAACGCCGGGAAGCGCAAGCTTCCAATGCGAGCTGCGGCGCTTATCACGGCGCTGTCTCGATACTTTCCCCTTAGGTACTGCCATGTCAGGACACCTCCATTTATAGAAACATTATTTTTGCCGAATCAAATTCCGCCGTTACTTTTCCATCGCGCGGCGAAGCACGTCCCACCTTGGGTCGCCCTTGTCCTGCCGGCAGCCGCAATCGCCCTCGTTCAGATTTCTTCCGCATTGCGGGCAGATGCCCTTGCAGTCTTCACTGCACAACTCGGCCATATCCATACTAAGGATGAGTTCGGGCACGGCAACTTCGTCGAGCTCAAGCTCATCGGACTCCACGACGAGCATATCGTCGCGCATTTCGCCCTCCAGCTTTTTTACGAGCACGAAAGAAATTTCGGCGTCTTGTTCATATACGATCGGCTGGCCGCAGCGGGCACACGCGCGATGAACGTCAGCTTCGGCCCGCGCCTCGAGATGGAGCACACCCGCAACGTCGCGCACCGCGCCGACGATACGAACCGGCTCGGGAAACGGAAGCTCAAAGTTTACTTCCTCCCGCGACAAATCTATGGTATAATCGAAACAGATTTGGCGGCCGGGTGCCGTGGAAACATCTTTCAAACTGATTTTCATAACTCGCCCTCTCGCAATGATACGAATAATATTATATGAACCATTCCCCCGTTTGTCAAGGAAATTGTTTTGGAGTGTCGGAAAACATGAAAGAATTCGCCATCAATAAAAATGACGCCGGACAGCGGCTCGACAAATACCTGACGAAAGCTGTTCCGCTTTTGCCGCAGTCTCTCATGCACAAGTATATCCGCTTAAAGCGCGTCAAGGTAAACGGCAAGCGCTCCGAGCTCTCGTACCGCCTATGCGAGGGCGATCTGCTGCAGCTTTATATCAACGACGAGTTTTTCGACCTGCCCCCCGCTGACGAAGCTTGGCGCACGGCGCCCGCGGAGCTTTCCATCGTCTATGAGGACGAGCATCTTCTGCTATGCGACAAACAGCCCGGGCTCGTCGTGCACGAAGATGAGGAGGAGGCGCGTGATACGCTGATCAACCGCATCAAGTGCTATCTTTATCAAAAAGGCGACTGGCGCCCCGAAGACGAACGGTCATTTGCACCCGCGCTGTGCAACCGCATTGACCGCAACACAGGCGGTATCGTCATCGCCGCCAAAACGGCCGAAGCGCTGCGCGTCATGAACGAAAAAATACGCGACCGCGAAATCGGCAAGCACTACCTCTGCCTGGTGCACGGCACGCTGCCCCGCGCGGAGGGCACACTGCGGCATTTCCTGCTGCGCGACGAGCGCGAAAAGCGCGTGAGCGTCTACGACGCGCCCCACCCCGGCGCAAAGACCGCCGAGCTGCGCTACCGCGTATGCGAAACGCGCGGCGGACTATCGCTTGTCGAGTGCCGACTGATCACGGGACGCACGCACCAGATCCGCGCGCAGATGGCACACATCGGGCATCCGCTCGTCGGCGACACGAAATACGGCACCGCCAAGCAGAATGCGCATCTACCCTTTTCGTATCAGGCACTTTACGCCTTTCGGCTTGTCTTTGGCTTCCAGACGCCTGCCGCGCCGCTCGACTATTTAAAGGGGCGCGTGTTCGAGCTGAACGACGTTCCTTTCCTTCCATTTTTCCGCGATCTTCCTAAAAAAGGGTAACGAGAAAAACGGAGAAAATCAAAGCATTTCAAAGCATTTTAGAGTTTTTCTAAACGCCTTTCCATTTGCCATGATTTTTTCGCAAAATTTTGCAAAAAATCATTGACATCTGCGAGATTTGTGCTATATTTTACTTTGTCGATTTGTGCGGATCATTCCGCGGTCCGATTTTGCAGAATGGGGGGCTCTATGATGTCCGACAACCTGATTCGCCTGGAAGGCATTCATAAAGATTACGGGGGCAAGCTGGTTCTCAAGTCCATAGATCTGTCGGTTCGGGACAAAGAGTTTGTAACGCTGCTCGGTCCTTCCGGCTGCGGCAAGACCACTACCCTGCGTATCATCGGCGGCTTTGAGTCTCCGACGGCGGGTGTGGTCTATTTTGATGGAAAAAAATACAATGACGTGCCGCCCCATAAGCGCCAGGTCAACACCGTATTTCAGCGCTACGCGCTTTTTACACACCTCAATGTATACGATAACATCGCGTTCGGGCTGCGTATTCGCAAAACGTCCGAAAAAGAGGTCGCGACACGTGTGCGCGAAATGCTGAAGCTGGTTAACCTATCCGGCTATGAAGAGCGCGCGACCACGTCGCTTTCGGGCGGCGAGCAGCAGCGCATCGCCATTGCGCGTGCGCTCATCAACCACCCGCGTGTGCTTTTGCTGGACGAGCCGCTCGGCGCGCTCGACCTCAAGCTGCGCAAGGAGATGCAGACCGAGCTGAAGGCCATTCAAACCAAATTAGGCATCACCTTTATTTATGTCACACACGATCAAGAGGAAGCGCTGACCATGAGCGACACGATCGTCGTCATGAACCGCGGTCGCATCCAGCAGGTGGGAACCCCCATCGGCATCTACAACGAGCCTGTCAACTCTTTCGTTGCCGACTTCATCGGCGAAAGCAACATCATCGACGGCGTGATGCACAGCGACCTCGTCTGCTCCTTCGCAGGCCGCCGCTTTGAGTGCACCGACGCAGGCTTTGCGCCGAATGAGCCGGTCGACGTCGTCATCCGTCCGGAGGACCTTAAGATGGTCGCGCCCGAGGACGGACTTCTGCGCGGCGTGGTCGAGAGCATCGTCTTCAAAGGCGTGCACTACGAAATGCAGGTGCGCGTCGGCGACATCTCCTGGATGGTGCATTCCACCATTCCCGAAGTATGCGGCACCGAGATCGGCCTGACCGTCGCCCCGTTTGACATTCACATTATGAGAAAGTCTGAGGCGGAGCATGAAGAAGATTAAGCTTGCGGTTGTCCCCTATTCGATTTACGCCGCCATCTTCATCGTCGCGCCCTTGCTGCTCATTTTTCTTTACAGTCTGCGCGATATGACAGGCGCCTATACGCTTGACAATTATCTGCGGTTTTTTAACTTCGCGGATCCTATATACTTGAAGGTGCTGTGGCGTTCTATATGGCTTGCAGCGGTGAGCACGCTCATCTGCCTGCTGCTCGGCTATCCCATGGCCTATATTCTTGCGAAGCTGCCGTCTAAAATACGCGGCACCGTGTCCTTTCTGTTTATCCTCCCCATGTGGATGAACTTCCTGCTGCGCACCTATGCGTGGATGGCTCTGCTTGAGCGCACCGGCCTCATCAACACGCTGCTGCAGAGCATCGGCCTCGGGCCGCTCGACTTGATGTACACGCAATGGGCCGTTGTGCTTGGCAACGTGTATAACTTCCTGCCGTTTATGGTGCTTCCCATTTACACAGTGCTCATTAAGATTGACAAAAGCGTCATCGAAGCGGCGCAGGACCTCGGCGGAGACCATAGGGTCGTATTCCGCAAGGTGGTCTTCCCGCTGTCGCTGCCCGGCGTCGTTTCCGGTATTTCGATGACCTTTATGCCCGCCGTTACCACCTTTGTTATCTCCCGCCTGCTCGGCGGCGGACAAAACGCGCTGATCGGCGACATCATTGAAAACCAGTTTAAGCTGGTGGGCGACTGGGGCTTCGGCTCGGCCATGTCGGTCATTTTGATGGTTCTCATCTTGCTTGCGATGAACTTCATCCACAAGTATGAAGCCGAAAACACCGGAGGGAGCGTGCTGATGTGAAAAAGACACGCCGTATCGGGTCGTGGATCTATTCCGCGCTCATTTTCATCTTTCTTTATGCCCCCATTTTCGTTCTTATCATATTCAGTTTTAACGAGTCGAAATCGCGCGGCAAATGGGGCGGCTTTTCCCTGAAGTGGTATGAATCGCTGTTTCACAACGACGTGATCATGCAGTCGCTTTACAACACGCTGCTCATCGCGCTGACGGCGTCGATCATCGCCGTCATCATCGGCACACTTGCCTCGCTCGGGTTTTATTATTCCCGCCGGCGCGTGCGCAACCTACTGATGAATATCACCAGCCTGCCCATGCTTAATGCCGACATCGTGACCGGTATTTCGCTGTTGCTGCTTTTCACCTTTGTGGGGCTGAAGCTAGGTTATCTTTCCCTGCTTCTTGCGCACATTACGTTTAATATTCCGTATGTAATACTATCCGTTATGCCTAAGCTCAATCAGCTGGACAAAAACACGTTTGAAGCTGCGCTCGATTTGGGTGCCACGCCACTGCAAGCCTTCTTCAAGGTGATGCTGCCCGAAATTTCGCCCGGTGTGGTCACCGGCTTTCTGCTTGCTTTTACCATGTCGATTGACGATTTCGTCATTTCATTTTTCACCACAGGAGCCGATGTGTCCACGCTGTCCGTCACCATCTATTCCATGACGCGGCGCGGCATTAAGCCGGAGATCAACGCGCTTTCCGCCATTATGTTCATCGTGGTGTTGACGTTGCTGCTCATCGTCAACATCCGCTCGTCGCGTGACGAGGCCAAAAAAGCCGCACACCGTTTGTCAAGCAACCGCTCATAATATAATGAAAAGAAAGAAGGACGATGTTAGAGTTGAAGAAAACATTTGCTTTGCTGTGCGCCGTTTTGATGACGGCCGGACTGCTCGCCGGCTGCGGCGGGTCGGATAAAGAGACGCTTACGGTTTATAACTGGGGCGACTATATCGGCGAGGATGTCATCGCGAAGTTTGAGGAGGAGTTCGACTGCAAAGTCGTTTACGCTACCTTTGAACAGAACGAAGATATGTACACCAAGCTGAAGAATTCGAACGGCGGCTATGACGTCGTGATCCCGTCCGACTACATGATCGCGCGCATGATCAAAGAAGACATGCTGGAGCCCATCAACAAGGACAACATCCCAAATCTCACGTATATGAACGAAGACTGCATGAACCTCTCCTTCGATCCCGGCAACGTTTATTCGGTTCCCTATATGTGGGGCACCGTCGGCATCATTTACAACACGACGATGGTTGACGAGCCGATTGACAGCTGGAACGCCCTTTGGGATGCAAAATACGCGAAAAACATTTTCATGATGAACAGTGTGCGTGACGGCATGATGATCGCGCTGACGTTGAGCGGCTATGACATGAACAGTCGCAATCCCGACGAGATTAACGCCGCAAAAGACTTACTGCTCAAACAGAAGCCCCTTGTGCTCTCCTATACGGGCGACGAAGTGAAGGATAAGATGATCCAGGGCGAGGCCGCAATG
>MEFT01000075.1 GCA_001725215.1 Clostridium sp. SCN 57-10 | reverse complement strand
CGCTCGCGGTTGTTCTTCGACTTCGAGCTGTTCAGCACGGGGGTGCCGGTGCTCAACGAGCCGGAGTAAACGCGGAAGAAGCAAAGCTTTCCGACATAGGGGTCAGCCATAATCTTAAATGCCAATGCCGAGAAAGGCTCATCATCCGACGGATGGCGGCAGTCCGGCTCACCGGTCTCGGGATTGACGCCGTCGATGGCGGGAATGTCGGTCGGCGCGGGGAGATAGTCGACCACAGCGTCGAGCAGCTTCTGGACGCCCTTGTTACGGTAAGAAGTACCGCAAATGACGGGAATCATGCTGACCGAAATGGTCGCCTTGCGGATGGCAGCCTTGATGCTATCCACAGAGACTTCCTCACCCTCGAGGAACTTCTCCATGATTTCGTCATCAAATTCCGAGATTGCCTCGAGCAGCTTGCCGCGGTATTCCTCGGCAATGTCGCGCATATCTTCGGGAATTTCTTCCACACGCATGTCCTTGCCGAGATCATCATAGTATACGTCGGCCTTCATTTCAACAAGGTCGATGATGCCTTTGAACGTATCTTCGGCGCCGATGGGCAGCTGAATGGGGACAGCGTTACACTTGAGCCGGTCGTGCATCATGTCAACGACACGATAGAAATCAGCTCCCGTGATGTCCATTTTATTGACATACGCCATACGGGGAACGTTGTATTTGTCAGCCTGACGCCAAACGGTTTCAGACTGCGGCTCAACGCCACCCTTGGCGCAGAACACAGTAACAGAACCATCGAGCACGCGAAGCGAACGCTCGACCTCAACAGTGAAGTCGACGTGGCCCGGCGTATCGATGATGTTGATACGATGTCCCTTCCACGCGCAAGTTGTAGCCGCGGAAGTAATGGTAATGCCGCGCTCCTGCTCCTGGGCCATCCAGTCCATCGTGGCGGAACCGTCGTGGGTTTCGCCAAGCTTATGGTTTCTGCCCGAATAGAACAGAATACGCTCTGTCGTTGTCGTCTTACCCGCGTCAATATGGGCCATAATGCCGATGTTGCGGGTAAGCTCTAGGGGATATTGCCTTGCCATCGATTAACTCCTTTCGTGCGTTACCTCAGATCATCCGCAACGGATTAGAATCTGAGGTGCGCGAAGGCCTTGTTGGCCTCTGCCATCTTGTGCGTATCCTCGCGCTTTTTCACGGCGCCGCCAAGATTGTTGCACGCATCGAGAATCTCTCCAGCAAGACGCTCTTTCATTGTTTTTTCGTTGCGGTTACGGGAATAGCTGGTCAGCCAGCGCAGACCAAGGGTTTGGCGTCTCTCGGGGCGAACCTCCAAGGGAACCTGATAGGTAGCGCCGCCGACGCGGCGAGCCTTGATTTCAAGTGCGGGCATGATGTTTTCCATCGCCTGCACAAACATTTCGGCGGGGTTGTTGCCCGACTTCTCTTTCACGATGTCAAAAGCATCATAAACGATTTTCTGCGCAACACCCTTTTTGCCGTCAAGCATGATGTTGTTAATGAGCTTGGTAACAAGCTTCGAGTTGTAAAGCGGATCCGGAAGAACGTCCCGCTTGGGAACATTACCTCTTCTGGGCACTTTGCTTCCCTCCTTCACATAATGATTTCATAGGTACTCAAAAGCTGACGCTTCTGTTTGTGCCGTGACGTGTTACGAAAGAGGTGTTCCCTCTATATCAATACCAGTCAAAGCACTGCTTTGTGATACGAATTATGCGTAATTATTTCTTGCCAGTCGCTGCAGCCTTGCCTGCCTTCGGGCGCTTCGCGCCGTACTTGGAACGGGACTGCTTGCGGTTGTTGACGCCCTGCGTGTCCAGCGTGCCGCGGATGATGTGATAACGCACACCGGGCAGATCCTTGACACGGCCGCCTCTGACCATAACGACAGAGTGCTCCTGAAGATTGTGGCCAACGCCGGGGATATAGCCCCAAACTTCCATACCGTTCGTCAAACGAACACGGGCGACCTTACGCAGCGCAGAGTTCGGCTTTTTAGGGGTCATCGTCTTCACGGTAGTGCAGACGCCTCTCTTCTGGGGAGAAGCCAAATCAATGGTTACCTTCTTCTTTGTGTTGAGCCCCTTCTGGAGAGCAGGTGCAGTCGACTTGTAGGCGACGGTCTCGCGGCCTTTTCTGACAAGCTGGTTAAATGTCGGCATAATGTACCTCCTTCTTTTTTTATTACTTAATCGGGCGTTCGCCCGTTAAAGCCTGTTCGGTGAGCGCCACCGCAACGGCGGCGCTCACTTCGATCTCGCAGGCCTCGCCGAGTTCGCGCATGGTTTCCACCAGCTCGATCTCGACGCCCTGCTCAGCACACAGTTTCAAAAAGTTCTCGGTCACGCGTTTTTCCGCGTCTTTTGCGACAAAGGCTTTTTTGGCACGCCCGTCCGCAACCGCGCGCTGCGATTGCTTGAGCCCAATGACCTTTATCCCGTTCTTTAATTCGGATACCATCGTGTTCCTCCAAAAACTTCTCGCGAATATATATTGTACAGTATATTGTGACACCTGTCAACTGATATTACAGGGATTTTACAGCTCTTCGACTTCCGTATAATTCCTGTTGTAGATCGCCATGCCGCTTCCCGCCGGAATAAGCTTGCCGATGATGACGTTTTCCTTCAAACCAAGCAGCGGGTCGATCTTGCCCTTGATGGCAGCTTCGGTCAACACGCGCGTTGTTTCCTGGAAGGAAGCGGCCGAAAGGAAGCTTTCCGTCGCAAGAGACGCCTTCGTAATACCGAGGAGAAGCGACGAGCAGACAGCGGGTTCAAGGTTTTCCCCGTTCACGGCGATGCGGCGTGCAATTTCAGCGTTTGCGTCTTCAAACTCGATAATATCAACCATCGCGCCGGGCAAGAGTTCCGTGTCGCCCTGCGACTCGATCTTGACCTTTCGCATCATCTGACGGGCAATAACCTCGATGTGGCGGTCGTTGATATCAACGCCCTGTTGGCGGTAAACACGCTGAACCTCTTGGATCAGATACTCGTGTACGGCGTTCAGGTTGCGCGTGCGCAGCACGTCGTGGGGGTTAAGCGCACCATCAGTCAGCGCGGTTCCCTGGTCGGCAAACTCGCCGTCTCTTACATGCAGGGGCAGGTTGGCGGGAATCTGATAAATCTTAGTTTCCCCAAGCTCCTCGCTTGTCACGGTGACCGTGTTAACGGCGCCGCGGCGTCCCTCCTCCACATGCACAATGCCGGGAATTTCGGTCAGAACAGCCGCCTTCTTGGGCTTTCTGGCCTCAAACAGCTCTTCAACACGAGGCAAGCCCTGCGTAATGTCTCCGCCGGCGACGCCGCCGGTGTGGAAGGTACGCATCGTAAGCTGCGTGCCCGGCTCGCCGATCGACTGCGCCGCGATGATGCCCACCGCCTCGCCAATGCCGATCGGCTCTTCCGAAGCAAGGTTCGAACCATAGCACTTTGCGCAGATGCCCTGGCGCGCCTTGCAGCGCAACACCGAGCGAAGCTCCAGCTTCGTGATGCCGGCCGCGATGATCGCGTCTGCTTCGGTTTCACGCATCAGCATATCTTTTGAAACAAGCAACTCGCCCGTTTCGGGATGCACCACGTCGTTGACGGGATAACGTCCGACCAGACGGTCTTTGAACGGCTCAATGACCTGCTTGCCGTCTGTGATTTCATAAGCCCAGATGCCCTCGCTTGAGCCGCAATCTTCCTCGCGGATGATGACATCCTGCGAAACGTCGACCAGACGACGGGTCAGGTAACCGGAGTCGGCGGTACGGAGCGCGGTATCAGCAAGGCCCTTACGCGCGCCACGCGACGAAATGAAGTATTCCAAAACGGTAAGACCTTCACGGAAGTTCGCCTTGATGGGAATTTCGATGGTCTGGCCCGCCGTGTTCGCCATGAGTCCGCGCATGCCCGCAAGCTGACGAATCTGGTTGATCGATCCGCGCGCGCCAGAGGTGGACATCATATAAATCGGGTTAAACTCGTCAAGGTTGTCGATCAGCGCTTTGGTGACATCCTTGGTCGTCTTATCCCATTCGTCGATAACCAGGCGACGGCGCTCGATTTCCGTGATAAAGCCGCGCTTAAACTGCTTTGCAATCGCCGCAACGCGCTCTTCCGTTTCGGAAACGAGCGTGTACTTTGCCTCAGGAATCGACATATCGGCGGCCGAAACGGTGATGGCGCCGATCGTCGAGTACTTAAAGCCAAGCGATTTGATGTTGTCGAGCAGCTCGGCCGTCTCGGCAAAGCCGTGCTTTTTGATGCACGCCTTGATGATTTTTTGCAGCTGCTTTTTGCCGCAGGGGAACATAATTTCAAGATCAAACGCATTGTCGGGGTTGCTGCGGTCGACAAAGCCGAGATCCTGCGGAATGACTTTGTTGAAAATAAGGCGGCCGACCGTCGCGTCAATCAGCTTGTGCTGCATGACGCCGTCAATTTCCTTATACAGACGAACCTTGATGGGTGAATGGATGCCAACGACCTTTTTGTCATAAGCAAGCATCGCCTCATCGACGTTGGCAAAGATCTTGTTTGTGCCGCTTTCCTCGCGGAGAATGGTCAGATAGTATGCGCCGAGGATCATATCCTGCGACGGAACGGTAACCGGCTCGCCGTCCTGCGGCTTGAGCAGGTTATTGGCCGACAGCATGAGCAGACGCGCCTCGGCCTGCGCCTCCGCAGAAAGCGGAACGTGAACGGCCATCTGGTCGCCGTCAAAGTCGGCGTTGAACGCGGTGCAAACCAGCGGATGCAGCTTGATGGCGCGGCCCTCGACCAGAATGGGCTCGAACGCCTGAATGCCGAGGCGGTGCAGCGTCGGCGCACGGTTCAGCATGACCGGATGCTCGCGGATGATGGTTTCAAGCGCGTCCCACACCTCGGTTTTGGCGCGTTCGACCAGCTTCTTGGCGCTCTTGATGTTGTTTGCAAGGCCGTCTTCTACAAGCTTTTTCATGACAAACGGCTTGAACAGCTCAAGCGCCATTTCCTTCGGCAGACCGCACTGATAGAGCTTGAGCTCAGGACCGACGACGATAACCGAACGTCCGGAATAGTCGACACGCTTACCGAGCAGGTTCTGGCGGAAACGACCCTGTTTGCCCTTCAGCATATCAGACAGCGATTTCAGGGGACGGTTTGAAGGCCCGGTGACGGGGCGGCCACGACGGCCGTTGTCAATCAGAGCGTCAACGGCTTCCTGCAGCATGCGCTTTTCGTTGCGCACGATGATATCGGGCGCGCCAAGCTCCAGAAGACGCTTAAGGCGGTTGTTGCGGTTGATGACACGGCGGTACAAGTCGTTGAGGTCGCTCGTCGCGAAACGTCCGCCGTCCAGCTGCACCATCGGGCGCAGCTCGGGCGGGATGACGGGCACTACGTCTAAAACCATCCACTCGGGGCGGTTGCCAGACAGGCGGAACGCCTCGACCACCTCAAGGCGCTTGGTGATGCGCATGCGTTTTTGTCCGTTGGCATCGCGCAGCTCTGCGCGCAACTGAGTCGAGAGCTCTTCAAGGTTGATTTCGGCGAGCAGCTTTTTAATTGCCTCCGCGCCCATCTCCGCTTTGAAGTCGTCTTCGTATTTTTCGCGCATATCGCGATAGTCTTTTTCAGACAGGATCTGCTTTTTAGTCAGCGGTGTGTCGCCTGCATCGGTAACGATATAGGAAGCAAAGTAAAGCACCTTTTCAAGGAGCTTGGGCGACATATCGAGGATGAGACCCATTCTCGACGGGATACCCTTAAAATACCAGATATGCGATACCGGCGCGGCCAGCTCGATGTGTCCCATGCGCTCGCGGCGAACCTTGGCGCGTGTGACCTCGACCCCGCATCGATCACATATTTTTCCCTTAAAGCGTACTTTTTTATACTTTCCGCAGTGGCACTCCCAGTCCTTCGTCGGCCCGAAGATGCGCTCGCAGAACAAGCCGTCGCGCTCGGGCTTCAGCGTGCGGTAGTTGATGGTCTCCGGCTTTTTCACTTCGCCATGAGACCAAGACCTCATCATTTCGGGAGAGGCAAGACCGATTTTAATGGCATCAAAAATCATTTCGCTCATTGTTTCACGTCTCCTCCCAAATTACATGTCAAACGGATCGTCAATCGAATCGTCGTCCAGATCGGCGGCAAACTCCGCCGCAAAGTCATCCTCAGCATCGCCGTCCGCTTCGTCGACAATGGGGTTCCCTTCCGCATTTTCAAGGCCGAAGCCCGCATCTGCAAGCTCGCGGTCGGAGGCATACGTCTCGTCGCGCACATAGCGTTCGTAGCCGTCGTCCTCATCCGTTTCTCTCAGCTCAATTTCGCTCATATCCTTGGCAAGCACACGGATGTCAAGGCCAAGCGACTGCAGCTCCTTTACAAGAACCTTAAACGATTCGGGCACGCCGGGCTTGGGTACATTCTGACCCTTGACGATCGCTTCGTAGGTCTTGACACGGCCGACGATATCGTCCGACTTAACAGTCAGAATTTCCTGCAGCGTGTACGCCGCGCCGTAAGCCTCAAGTGCCCAGACTTCCATCTCGCCGAAGCGCTGGCCGCCGAACTGGGCCTTACCGCCGAGCGGCTGCTGCGTCACAAGCGAATACGGTCCTGTGCTGCGGGCGTGAATTTTATCGTCAACCAGGTGATGCAGCTTCAGGTAGTACATATAACCGACGGTAACCGGGTTATCAAAGGGTTCGCCCGTTCTGCCGTCGTAGAGCACGGTCTTTCCGTCCTCGCGCAGACCCGCTTCACGAAGCAGGCTGCGGATATCCTCTTCCTTCGCGCCGTCAAAAACCGGCGTGGCAACCTTAATGCCAAGCGCGGCGGCGGCATAGCCGAGGTGAACCTCAAGCACCTGCCCGATGTTCATACGCGACGGAACGCCGAGGGGGTTAAGCACGATGTCAAGCGGCTGTCCGTTGGGCAGGAACGGCATATCTTCCTGCGGAAGAATGCGCGACACAACGCCCTTGTTGCCATGGCGTCCTGCCATCTTATCGCCCCCG
>MEFT01000074.1 GCA_001725215.1 Clostridium sp. SCN 57-10 | reverse complement strand
TTTCATGGAAAAGGGCACCTCCTCCATCGCGGCGACAGCGACCGTTACTTCGGTTCAGAATTTTGTAAAGCTGAGCGACGAAGAAATCGTGCGGGTGCTGGACGAAAACCAAGCCAAGCTCTGCCTGTCTGAAAAGCAAAAGGAGCGCTGGCACAAAAAATGCTTGTGTCTGGTGGAGTTCGGCGATGTGCACGCCCTCCCTTTGCCTCTGCCGTTCGACCATCAAGACAATATGGACGATTGGCTCATCCTTTTAAAGATTGAGGATGTGGTCGTGGGAACCAGCATCCCTTACAACTATGAAAACGCACGGTTCTGATTCACGCCGTTCTACCTAAACAGGGACTTTCGTAAGTGCAAATTCATTGCTTACATCGATGGGCAGCCATATCAAACACCCCTCCCGCCAAATGCGGGAGGGGTGTTTGATAAACCCATGCACATACAGGCATCCCCCGCTCCGTGCGCGGGCTTGTTATTCGCTCACTTTAGTACGGTCGACGGGTACATAAATCTCCATATATACCACGCCGTCCTTTTCGTAAACGTGCTCCATGCAGATGCGGTTTCCGTAATCGCGGACGGGGCACACGCGATCACCGCCGTCGCAAGTCGCGCACTGCTTTGATGTGATATGCTCAAAAATCTTGTGGTAGCCGCCTGGAATCTTCTCAAACGGAGCGCTGAACGGATCGGCCACCGTGATAACCGCGTATTCGTCCGTATCTTGATGCACAACTTCAGCACCCCCGCACGCAGGGGTAAAGTCCTCGGGAATCACATAGGCGGAGACATAACCACGAAGCCCAAACTGCTCCTGCTGCTGCTTGGTGACAAAAGAAAAGTCCCAGCCGATTTTTCGGGGTGTATAACCGGGCACATTAAGCAGCCCGCTTTGCCGCGCCCATCGATCCATGTATGCGTTCACGTCGTCCTCGGGGTTAGGGCTGATGATAACATATCGGGCCATGCGAAACCGTTCCACGGTTCGAAAGATGATTTCGCTGTAAGTTTCGTTCATACTTCTCACACTCCTCTATCTAGCAGCCCGCCGCGCGGGCAGGTTTGCGTTCTGTTTGGTGTAGTCTCCCCTAGGACGGCGGCGCGCCGGCACGAAGCATGGCCTGAAAAGCGTCCACCCATCTCCCACTCGCAAATGATTGATATTCCTACTTTAAAAGCAGACCGAAAGCGCCTCCGCGGTCAAACGGAGGCGCTTTGAATTGCTCCTTTGCCCTCGGTCTGCTAAATCGCTCCGCCGTCTATATAGCTGGAGATATCAGTCGGCCCGGGCACGGTGACGGCGGCATCAACGCCGTTGACTTTGGTGACGACCTTCATGTTCGCGTGCGCGATTTGGCCTTCCACCTCATACGCGTAGGTGGCCGCCAGCTCGCTGCGCTGAAATACGCCGTCGCGCACGAACATGCATAGCGTATACTCAAAATCGCGCAAACCGACGCCCATATTACCGAGCGTCCCCGCGGCTTCGGCCATCACGGCTTGCAGGGAGGCGTCAATCTTTACGGTGTAAACCGTTTCGCCACCCTGCGTGGCAACGGTGATGTCGTCAATAGGCCAGAACTGCGTGGGCGCCGTGATGCCGGAGTTATCGGGCAGCATAAGGCGCGCTGTTTCTTCGTCGCATTGGTACCGCATACGCCCGTCTTGATTCGCCTGATAGAACGACTGCCCATCGTAATAATACGATTCGTCCGCCTGCGCCATGATGCCCGTGTAGCGCGTCGTGGTCGCATAGCGCAGCCCGTTTTGCGTGCTAAGCTGCATGCGGTTCTCGATGCCGAAGTTCATGCTCAGCCCCTGCATCTCGATCGTCATGTCCACCGTAACACTTTGGTCGAGCGCATACGCGCCTTCAAACGGACGCATGCTTTCAGACAGCGCGTGGTAGATTCTATAACGGTCGAGCAGCGGCTGTGCCCGCGCGGTGTCTACCGCGCCGCCTTCAACCAGCTTTTCAAGCAGCAGCTTGCCGTCTTTGCACGGCGTGACGAGTGCGCCGTATGACATGACGACGGCGTCGTCGCGCAAAAAGCCCTGCTCGGCGGTATAAAGCCCCAGCGTCTGTGCGTACACGACCGCGCCGTTATACATAAAATCACCGCCCGGCGCGTCGCTGTAGCCCATCGCGCGCAACACAAACGCGGCGTACATCTGCGCGGTGCACGCCTCACCGCCAAACACCGTGGCGGTGCTTCCCTTTGTAAGCCCGTTTTGATAGAGGTAGCCGACGTGCTTGCCTGCCCACGCGGGAACGTCGGTAAACGGGTGGGCGTTGTTTTCGTCCAGTGCCTGGCGCTCGCGCCCGAGCAGGCGAACGAGCATCACGGCCGCCTCATAGCGGTTGGGCGCGCGGTCAAGCTCATATGGATCTTGCGGGTTTCCAGTTCCCTGAAACAAGCCGAGTTGCGAGAGGCTGTCGGCGCAGCCTGTGTAGTTGGCGGCCGACGCCTCCATCGCGAGCAGCGCGAAGGCGGCTGTCACGGCGCACAGCCACACCAGTATCCGTTTCCTCATAAAAACCCCATTTCCTGCCTTCGGACGCGTCCGTCGGCAATATAATAGTAATATATTACCACATCAAAAAGGTAAAATAAAGGGGGTTTTCCGTAATTTAGTTAAGTGTCGTCTCCCCTGCGCGATCAAATACGCGGGCAACTCTATTTCGCAGCGCTTCGTGCCGCGTAAGCAGTGGATCGCGCGCAAGCAGCGCCTTCGCTTCGTCTGACGCGGCGCGCAGAATGCGCACGTCGGCCGCGAGGTCGGCGATTTTAAATTCGGGCAGGCCGTGCTGGCGGTTGCCGAAAAAGTCGCCCGGCCCGCGCAGGCGCAGATCCTCCTCTGCGATGGCGAAGCCGTCCGCCGTTTTGCACAGGGCTTCGAGCCGCTGCCGTGCAAGGTCACCGCCGCCTCCCTGCATAAGCACGCAGTACGACTGCCGCGTGCCGCGCCCGACACGGCCGCGCAGCTGGTGCAGCTGCGACAAGCCGAACTGCTCGGCATTTTCCACGACCATCAGCGTTGCGTTGGGCACGTCGACGCCGACTTCGACGACCGTCGTCGATACCAGCACGTCAAGGTCGCCGCGCGCAAAGCGCGCCATCGTGTCCTCTTTTTCCGCCGCTTTCAGCTTGCCGTGCATCAGCCCGACGCGAAGCTGCGGAAGCGTGTGACTAAGCCTCTCGGCATATTGCACGGCGGCTTTTTTCTCGCTTTCGGCGTCACCCTCTCCGATGCGCGGGCAGACAATATAAACCTGCCCGCCGAGCGACACCTGTTTGGCGACAAACGTCATCACACGTTCGCGCAGCGATTCATCCGCGCGGCTTGTCTGAATGGTCTGCCGTCCGGGCGGCAGCTCGTCAATCACCGACACGTCAAGATCGCCGAACAGAATATGGGTCAGTGTGCGCGGAATGGGCGTGGCCGACATGACGAGCGTGTGCGCTCGTTCACCCTTTTCGGCAAGCGCGGCGCGCTGGCGCACGCCGAAGCGGTGCTGCTCGTCGATGACCATAAGCCCCGGCGCGCGGAAGATCACGTCGCCCTGCAGCAGCGCGTGCGTGCCGCACACGACGGACAGCTCACCAGACGCAAGCTGTGCTTTGCGCGCCGTTTTTTCGGCGCGCGGCAGCGACGCCGTAAGCGCCGCGCAGCTTATGCCGAGCGGCGCCAGAAGCGGCACAAGCGTCTTCTCATGCTGCGCCGCGAGCAGCTCGGTCGGCGCCATCACGGCACTTTGCAGCCCGTTGCGCGCGGCAAGCCAGGCGCAGGCGGCGGCAACAAGCGTTTTGCCCGAGCCAACGTCGCCCTGCACCAAACGATTCATGCGCGTTTCACCGCACAGATCGGCAAACGCCTCGTCAACGGCGCGGCGCTGCGCGCCCGTCGGCGCAAACGGCAGACGCGCGTAAAAAACCGCCGGGTCGTGATACTCCATACGCACGGCGGGCTGCCTCCGAATCGAGCCCTTGAGCTGCTCCGACGCGGCGGAAAATACAAAAAATTCTTCAAAAATCAGCCGCCTGCGCGCGCGGCGTACGTCCTCTTCATCGCGCGGCACATGAATGCCGCGATAGGCCTCGGCGGGCGAGCACAGCGAAAAACGCCGCGCCGTTTCCTCGGGCAGCACGTCTTCCAGATCGTCGCCCGCGATGCGCAGCGCCTCGCGCACGCCCTGCATAAGCATGGCGCGCGTCACGCCTTCGGTCAGGCGGTAGACGGGCAGCAGCCGCCCTGTGACCATACCGGCACGCTCGGCCGGTTCGAACTCGGGATTCTGGCACGTTTTGCCCCGCCCGAACCGCTCGATACGCCCGAAGAATACATACTCCTGCCCGACGAGCAGTTGGTTTTTCAAATAAGGTCGGTTAAAAAAGGTCAGCTCCAGCGTGTCCGCGCCGTCAAACACACGCACCTTGCCGATGGTCAGTCCCGCGCGGATGAGGCGCGTGTCGGGCGTGGTGCCCACCGTGGCGCGGAAGCAGATGCTTTCGCCCTCCGGTGCTTCGCCCAGTGCGCACACGCGCGTGCGGTCTTCGTAATCGCGCGGAAAATAGGTAATGAAATCGCGCAGCGAGACGAGCGACAGCCGCTCGAGAAGCCGCGCCTTTTTTTCGCCGACGCCCGCCAGCGCCGTCACCGGGCTGTCAAGCGTGACGGCGCGCACCTTAGACATGAGGTCGGTATACGGCGACCACCACGCCGAGAATGGTGCATTCGTCGCCGTCAATCGGCTCGTAGGCCGGGTTTTCGGGCATGAGGCGCACATGGCCGTTTTTGCGCGACAGGCGCTTGACCGTCGCCTCATCGCCGAGCAGCGCGACGACGATGTCACCATTGTCAGCCGACGGCGTGCGCTTGACGATGACGACGTCATCCTCCAAAATCGCGGCGTTAATCATCGAATCGCCGCGCACGGTGAGGGCGAACAACTCGCCCGACGCGCCGCCTATATAAGGCACGTATCCTTCCACCATCTGCTGCGCCAAAATGGGCGCACCCGCCGTGACCAAGCCAAGCACAGGTACATTGCGCACAGGCTGACGGCTGCCGCGCACGCTGATGGCGCGCGTCTTGCGATCATCTTTTTCGAGGTAGCCACCCTCTTTCAGCACCTTGATGTGGGCGTGAACGGTAGACGGAGAACGCAGGTGCACCGCCTCGCAGATTTCGCGAATCGACGGCGGATAGCCGTTTTGCTCGGTGAAGCTGGATAAATACTCAAGAATTTCAATTCGTTTTGGGCTCAGCTTTTTCATAGAAAGCCTCCTTTGCGCATGATACGCAGGTGATTATCCCCAGTATATCACAGCATATTACGTTTGGCAAACGTTTGTTTGCGGAACAAATGTATCTTCTCTCGTGCACCCGCATCATCCGTTGCACAAACTTTACATTTGCGCAATGCCTGCGCGGTTGATTCCCACCTCAAGTTATGCGATAATTCAATTATAAACCGCACATATATTTGCTTTTTCTCTTTTCCGGGCGTGCTCCTCGCACTGCCCTGCCCCGGCCGGACTGCATCCCGGCCGGGGCTTTTCTATTTGGTATGCACCCTAATTCGCTGTCATTTGGCAAAAAAATTCACAAATCGTTTTCACCTTTTGTACAAATCGTTCTTTTTTCACTTGCACACGCATATTTTTTCATGTAGGATAGCTACAAGCCGCGTGGTTGCGGAAACGCAGCTGCGCGAGCTGAGCCGCAAGGCGCGAATGCGCACGGTGAAAAGGACAGGAGGAAAACTATGATCTCTCTCATTAAGGCTGACGACACCTGGGTACTATGGACCATCATCATCCTCTTTGCAACTATCTCCATCTACCTTGAGCAAAACTTCAAGTGGGCCGAGCGTATTTCCGGACCGGTTATCGGACTGATCCTTGCGATTGCGGCGGTTAACGCGCGCGTCATCCCCTTCGAGTCACCCGTTTACGACACCGTTTGGAGCTACTGCATTCCGCTTTCCGTCGCAATGCTGCTCTTCCGCGCTGACTTGAAAAAAATCTTCAAAGACACCGGCAAGCTGCTCATCTGCTTCTGCATCAGCGCCGTGGGAACCCTGATCGGCGCATTTGTCGCCTATTTTGCGATGAATGGCCTCATCCCCGAGCTTGACAAAATGGCCGGCGTGCTGACCGGCTCTTACATCGGCGGCGGCGTCAACCTGTTCGCCATCGCTAGCTCGACCAATATGTCACAGACCATGCTGAGCGCAGAGGTCGTGGCCGACAACTTCGTAATGGCCATTGCGTTCTTCATCCTGCTGTGGATCCCGTCGAGCGTCTTCTTCAAAAAACACTATGCGCACCCGTTCCAGGATAAGGTGGAAGCGCGCAGCGCGAAGAGCGAAGGCAAAACGCTGGCCGCTGGTTACTGGGGCCGCAAGGAAATTTCGCTCATCGACCTCGCCGTCACCATTTCTGTCGCGTTTGTTATCGTTACCATCTCAACAAAGCTCGCCGCCTTCCTCAAAGGAAGTGTGTCTGCTGAATGGGCAAAAATTCTGATCGGCAACCAGTTTGTCATGCTGACGATCTTTGCCGTCGCTGCGTCGACGCTCTTCCCCAAGTTCTTTGCCAATCTGCGCGGCGCGCAGGAGATCGGCACCTTCCTCATTTACATCTTCTTCGTTGTCATCGGCTGCCCGGCAGATCTCTGGCAGGTCATCCGCAACGCGCCGCTGCTCTTCGTGTTCTGCGGCATCATGGCAGGCATCAACATTCTGTTCACCATAGGCGTAGGCAAGCTGGCGAAGCTTAACATCGAAGAGCTGGCTGTTGCGTCGAACGCCAACCTCGGTGGGCCGTCGACCGCCGCCGCCATGTGCGTTGCGAAGGGTTATGACGAGCTCGTCGTTCCCGCCATTCTCGTCGGCCTGTTCGGCTATATGATCGGCACGCCGCTCGGCCTGATGGTTTACAACATCCTGGCGAAATAATGCTTTTCTAAAGGGGATGCACTGCATCCCCTTTTTGTATCTTCATACCTCCATGCTAATATCGCAAAGCAAAAGCCGAAGCAAGCTATCACTTGCTTCGGCTTTTGTGTATATGGGGGGGTATATCC
>MEFT01000073.1 GCA_001725215.1 Clostridium sp. SCN 57-10 | reverse complement strand
CTTTTCTGGCTGTATTCGCGGCATCGCCCGGATCGGCGTCAAACGCCTTGCGATAGATACAGAAATGAGTTCCGTAGGATCGGATCACGTACATGGCCGCGTCGCCCGGCTCGAGCGCTCGACAGATCGCAGCGTCATGTCGGGTGAGATCGGTAACGTAGGCAACGAGATGGGGCAGCGCGATCGCCTCCAACTGCGGATAGATGGGCGCCGGCAGCCACGCTGTGCGATGCACTGCTTGTATCCGATGGACGGTACCAGCTGGATCTCTGGTCATGACGGAATCCCTTCGTCCGCGACGGTGAGCCGTTCGTGGTCGAGGGCACGTGCAGCGGCAAGATCACGCGCACGCCGCGCGGCTCGGGCGGCTTCGGCTACGATCCCGCGTTCTATATACCCGAAGAGGGGCAGACCTTTTCAGAAATGCCTGCGGCGCGCAAATGCGAAATCTCGCATCGCGCGCGAGCCATGGCGAAATTTTGTGATGAAATGAAAAAAAGGGGATAGGATATGCTGACAAGCAAGCAAAGGGCACAGCTGAGAGGCCTTGCCAACGGGATTGACACGATCATGCAGATCGGTAAGGACGGCGTGACCGAAAGCGTCATCCGTCAGGCGCAGGAGAGCATCGGCGTGCGCGAGCTGATTAAAGTGCGTGTGCTCGAAACCGCCATGTTGACGCCGCGTGAGGCGTGCGAACAGATTTGTGCCGCCATCGGCGCCGAGCCGGTGCAATGCATCGGTACGCGTTTCGTGATGTATAAGCGCAACGCCGAGAAGCCGGCCATTGAGCTGGTAAAGTAATGAACGTCGCGCTGTTCGGCGGAACGTTTAACCCGCCGCACGTCGGGCATGTCTCGGCGGCGCGCGCTTGCGTTGCGTCGCTCGCGCTCGACCGGCTGATTTTTATGCCGGCGGGCATTCCGCCGCACAAAGCGCTGCCCGAGCATTCCGCAACGCCGCGTCAGCGGTATGAGATGACCTGCCTTGCCGCGCGCGATGTGCCGGGAGCCGTCGTCTCCGATCTTGAGCTGCGCCGCGAGGGGACAAGCTACACGGCGGACACCGTGCTTGCGCTGCGCGCACGCTATCCGGCGGACGAGTTGTGGCTCGTCGTCGGCACCGATATGCTGCAAAGCTTCGAGCGGTGGAGCCGGCCGGAGGTGATTGCACGCGAGTGCTCACTTGCAGTTGTCGCGCGCGACGAACGGCCGCGCTGCGAGCTGGAGGAAGCGGCGCAACACCTGCGCACGCGGTTTGGCGCACACGTCACGTTAATTGACGCAGCGCCCGTGCCTGCAAGCTCGACGGAGGTGCGCGCTGGGCTTGGGTATACGCTCGTATCGCCCGCCGTCGCCGATTATATTGCGTTTTACGGCCTGTATCGGGACTACGACCTGCCCGCATTTCGGCAGTATGCGCGTGCGCATATGAGCGCGTGCCGCTATGCGCACACGGCGGGCTGCGAGGAAATGTGCGCCGAGCTTGCGCGCATTCACGGCGCGCATGAGCAGATTGCACGCATCTGCGCCGTCGTGCACGATGTGACACGGGAGCAGGATGAGCGGCAGCAGTTGCAATTACTTTCAAAATACGATATAATCAATGGATACCATAAAGCAAGTTCGGCGCTGCTGCACGCGCAGACCGGTGCTGCGGTGGCGCGGCACGAGCTGCAGTTGCCGCCCGTTGTGATTCAGGCCGTCGAGCGGCACACGCTTGGCGCGCCGGATATGAACGAAATCGACATGATATTGTTCGTCGCCGATATGGTTGAGCCGACGCGCGATTTCCCCGGCGTTGAGCCGCTGCGCATGCTCGCGCGGCGCGATTTGCGCAGCGCGGTGCTCGCCTGTATGGAAAGCACGTTTCGTCATCTGCGCGCGCAGGGACGCACTCCCCACCCGCGCTCGCTCGCCGCATATGAGGCTATCAGACAGCAACCCCCTACGATTCAGGAGGCAGAAATATGACAAACTACACACCCGAACAAATCCTCGCGCTCGTCGTTCAAACGGCGGACTCCAAGAAGGCCCGTGAGCTCTCTGCGATGCATGTCACCGAGCAGACCACGCTGGCCGACTATTTTGTCGTCATGACGGGAACCTCAACGCCGCACCTGCGCGCGCTGAGCGGCGAAATCGAGAAGAAGCTTAAGGATGAGATGGGCCTTATGGCGCATCACATTGAGGGCGTCACCTCGAGCTGGATCCTGATGGACTATTCGACCGTTGTTATCAACATCTTTTTGTCGGAGGCTCGCGAGCTATATGCTCTCGAGCGACTATGGAACGACGCTGGCCGCGTTGACATAGAAAAATATCTGACAAAGGATGAAGGTAAAGATGAGGTATGATTTTAAGGATATAGAATCAAAATGGCAGAATAAATGGGAAGCAAACGGATCGTTCCACGCGAAAAACGACTTTACCAAACCGAAATATTTTCCGCTGGTCGAATTCCCTTATCCTTCCGGCGCGGGGCTGCACGTCGGCCATCCGCGCTCTTACACCGCGCTTGACATCGTCGCGCGCAAACGCCGCATGCAGGGCTATAACGTGCTTTACGGCATGGGATGGGACGCGTTCGGCCTGCCGACCGAGAACTTCGCGATTAAGCACCATGTGCATCCCCGCGAGGTGACGGCGCAGAACGTCGCGCGCTTTAAGAGCCAGCTGCAGTCGATCGGCCTTTCGTTTGACTGGTCGCGCGAAATCAACACCACCGACCCCCATTATTTCAAATGGACCCAGTGGATTTTCCTCAAGCTGTTTGAACACGGCCTTGCCTATAAGACGACTATGCCAGTCAACTGGTGCACCTCGTGCAAGTGCGTGCTTGCCAACGAGGAGGTCGTGAACGGCGGGTGCGAGCGCTGCGGCAGCGAGGTCATCCGCCGCGAGAAAAGCCAGTGGATGCTCAAGATCACCGCGTATGCCCAGCGTCTGATCGACGACCTCGACGAGGTGGACTTCGTCGAGCGAGTGAAAATTCAGCAGAAAAACTGGATCGGCCGCTCGACGGGTGCCGAGGTTGACTTTGACACAACGGAGGGCGACAAGCTGACCGTTTACACCACGCGTGCCGATACGCTGTTTGGCGCGACCTATATGGTGATCTCGCCCGAGCATCCCTACATCGACCGCTGGCAAAGCAGTCTGCGCAACTATGACGCGGTGCTTGAATACCGCGCCGCGTCCGCCAAAAAATCGGATTTTGAGCGCACCGAGATGCAGAAGGATAAAACGGGCGTACGCCTTGAGGGCGTTGCGGCCGTTAACCCCGTCACCGGCAAAGAAATCCCCATTTTCGTATCCGACTATGTACTCATGACATATGGTACGGGCGCGATTATGGCGGTGCCCGGTCACGATACGCGCGACTGGGAATTTGCCAAAAAGTTTGAGCTGCCCATCGTTGAGGTCGTCGCCGGCGGAAACGTTGAGCAGGCGGCATATGACGACTGCGACACGGGCGTCATGGTCAACTCCGGTTTCCTCAATGGTCTTAGCGTCGAGGACGCAAAGCAAAAAATGTTCGCTTGGCTTGAGGAGACGGGAAAAGGCAGACAAAAGGTCAACTTCAAGCTGCGCGACTGGGTCTTCTCGCGCCAGCGCTATTGGGGTGAGCCGATTCCGCTCGTCTATTGCGAGCATTGCGGCTGGGTGCCCGTGCCCGAGCCCGAGCTGCCCCTCATACTGCCCGAGGTTGCAAGCTACGAGCCGACCGATACGGGAGAGTCACCCCTTGCCGGCTGTGAAGACTGGATTGCCACCACCTGCCCGAAGTGCGGCGCGTCCGCGCGCCGTGAAACAGACACCATGCCCCAGTGGGCGGGATCGAGCTGGTATTTCCTGCGCTATGCCGATCCGCACAATGACTCGGCACTGGCGTCGCCAGAGGCGCTTGCCTCCTGGACACCAGTCGACTGGTATAACGGCGGTATGGAGCACACCACGCTGCATCTGCTCTATTCCCGCTTCTGGCACAAGTTCCTGTTTGATATCGGTGTCGTGCCGACCAAGGAGCCGTACGCCAAGCGTACGAGCCACGGTATGATCCTCGGCGAAAACGGCGAAAAAATGTCCAAGAGCCGAGGAAATGTTGTCAATCCGGATGAGATCATCGACAGCTATGGCGCCGATACGATGCGTCTGTATGAGATGTTCATCGGCGACTTTGAAAAGTCGGCGCCGTGGAATCCGCAGTCGATCAAGGGCTGCCGCAGATTCATCGAGCGTACCGTCTCGCTGCTCGACAGCGTGAAGCCGGGCGATGTGTATTCGGCGGATAACGAAAGCGCGATGCACAAGACGATCAAAAAGGTGACGGAGGATATCGAAAACCTCAAGTTCAACACGGCGATTGCCGCCCTGATGGCGCTGCTCAACCAGCTGTGCGATAAGGGTGTGAACCGTGCGGAAATGCTGACATTTGTGCAGCTGCTCAACCCGTTTGCGCCGCACATCACCGAAGAGCTTGCCGAAAAGCTCGGTGTGCGCGATACGCTCGTTTTCCGCGCGTGGCCTGCGTATGAAGAGAGCAAAACAAAGGATGACGTGGTTGAAATTGCCGTGCAGATCAACGGTAAGGTCAAGGCGATCGTCGCTGTTGCCGCCGACGCGGAAGAGCAGGCAGCGCTTGATATTGCATATGCTGATGCAAAGGTGCAGGCCGCGCTTGCCGGTATGAAGGTGATGAAGGCCATCGTCGTCAAAGGCAAGATCATCAATATTGTCGCAAAACCCGAATGAGAACAGTTGACAAGGCAGAGGAATTCGGTTATAATAAATCTGTTCTATTTATAAGATTGTTCAAATACGGAGGGAGGGAAGAAGATGTCAGAGATCCGCGTCAAAGCTGACGAATCGTTGGATAGCGCGCTGCGCCGTTTCAAGCGTTCCTGTGCAAAGTCCGGTGTTCTCTCCGAAGTTCGTAAAAGGGATTACTACGAGAGCCCCAGCGTCAAGCGCCGCAAGAAGAGCGAAGCCGCTCGCGCCAAGAAGAAAATGTATCGCTAAATCATAGCGTATATGCAAAGGCAGACAACGAAAGTTGTCTGCCTTTTGTTGTGCTGTTTGTGCGACGGCGCGTTGTTGTTCTTGTATAGCTTTCATAAATTTGATATAATGATCTCAATAAAAATAAATATGGAGATCATCATGAAAAAGAAAAAGTGGATATTGTCCGGGGAGAACCCCCGCGCATGTGCCGAGCTTTGCGATCAGCTCGGCTTGTCGCCGCTTGCCGCGCGTGTGCTTGCCGCGCGCGGCGTCGCCACCGTTTCCGACGCGGCGGCCTACATGGACTGTGATTTGGCGCATTTACACGACCCGTTTTTGCTTGCGGGTATGGAAGACGCCGTGCATGAGGTGCGGGAAAGCATTGCGAAAAAAGAAAAAATAGCGGTGTATGGCGACTATGATGTCGACGGCGTGACGGCGACGTGTATCCTCATCCGCTATCTGCGCGCGAGGGACGTAGACTGCGTATACTACATTCCGGATCGTCTGGGCGAGGGTTACGGCCTGAACGAAGCCGCCATTCGCGCTCTTTATGAAGACGGCTGCCGCCTGCTCATCACAGTCGATTCGGGCATCACGGCGGTGGAGGAAGTCGCGCTGGCGAATGCGCTGGGCATGCGCGTCATCGTCACAGACCACCATGAGTGCAAAAACATTCTGCCAGACGCTGTTGCCGTCATCAATCCGCGGCACGATGGCTGCGGTTATCCGTTTAAAGAGCTGGCGGGCGTCGGCGTTGCGTTTAAACTCATTTGCGCGCTTGAGCACGGGCGCAGCGCGGAGTCGCTCCTTGAGGAATACGGCGACATCGTCGCCGTCGGTACAATTGCCGACGTTATGCCGCTGGCGGGTGAGAACCGCGTGATCGTGGCAAACGGACTGCGCCGCCTGCGCCATACCGAAAACCTTGGGCTGCGCGCACTCATTCGCAAGCTCGGGCTTGACGATAAGCCTCTTACCGCAAATTCCGTCAGCTTTGTGATGGCGCCGCGCATCAACGCGGCGGGCAGGCTTGGCGGAGCGGCGGTCGCAGCGCGTCTGTTTCTGACGTGCGACGAAGTCGAGGCGCAGGAGCTTGCCGAGCAGCTTTGCGAGCTCAACCGCATGCGGCAGGAGGCAGAAAACTGCATTTACGAAGAAATCAAGGCACGCATGGAAGCGCAGCCAGATTTGGCACGCCGCAAGGCGCTTGTGCTCTGGGGCGAAGACTGGCACAACGGCGTGATCGGCATTGTTGCGTCGCGCCTGTGCGACCGATATGGCGTGCCCTGCGTGCTCATTTCGCTTTCGGGTGGCACGGCTAAGGGTTCCGGACGAAGCATCAAGGGTTTTAACCTCTATGCCGCGCTCGAGCATTGTGCGCCGCTGCTCGATAAATATGGCGGACACGAGCTTGCCGTCGGACTGTCGCTCGACAGTGCGCGGCTTGAGGCGTTTGCGCAGGCGCTTGAGGCATATGCGGAGCGTGCGAGCGCAGGCGAGGATATCGTGCCCAGTCTGACCGTTGACTGCCTTCTGCAGCCCGACGATCTCGGCATGGAGGAAATTCGCGGGCTTTCGGTGCTCGAGCCGTTCGGCATGGGCAATCCGCAGCCGTGCTTTATGCTGACCGGCGTGATGCTGGAAGAGCTTACGCCTATCAGCCACGATCATCATGTAAAAATGCAGCTGTCTAAGAACGGGCACGTCTTTTTTGCGTTTGCGTTCGGCATGGGGCTGCGCGGCTGCCCCTATGTGCGCGGCGACCGTCTGGATATCGCGTTTTCCGCGGAGATCAACCGGTTCCGCGGCAAAGAGAGTGTGCAGCTTGTCATTCGCGACATTCGCTGGGCGGACGACGAAGAACAGTGCGACAGCCGCTGTCTGGAGGAGTATGACCGCTTCGCGGAGGGATATGCGCTTGCACCCGATTGCGCCGAGCGCCTCAGCCCGACGCGTGACGATTTGGTGGCCGTGTTTCGCCATGTGCGCGCACGCGCGGAGCGCGAATCGCTTTGCGCAGGCGTGCGCACGCTTTACCGGCATGTGCGGTATGAATCGCGCGCCGGCATGAATCTTGGGCGTTTCCTGGTGTGTATGGATGTGTTTGACGAATTCTCTATCTTCCGCTATGAGCGAAACGGAGATGAAATGGTGATCCGTGTTTTGC